>JBCDLV010000157.1:0-8030 GCA_038744895.1 Bacteroidota bacterium
AGGAAGTAGGCCGCTGCCGTCGCGCCGAGCGCATCGGCCTGGCGGTCCGCGACCAGCAGGCCTGACGCGCGGGCGAGCATGCCGCCGCTACGGAACCCGTAGGTCCCGACGATCTCGACATCGACCTGTGGGCCCCGGTCCGTCTCGATGCGGACGCGGTCGCCGACGGCGATCTCCGAGAACGTCGAGGCGAGGGCTTCGCCGGGACCTGCAATCCACCGGCCCTCCTCGATCTCCAGGTTCCAGTCGCCGCCGTCGATGGCGCGCCCTTCCAGCCGGTCGACCGCCGCGGGTGTACCTCCGATCGTGGCCTGCGACACGGGGACCGTGACCACACGCCGGACCGGGAGGCCGAGGCGGGCCGCTTCGGATGCGACGGCGGCGCTGTCCGAGCGGAGGCCCGCGACCATCACTGTCTCATCGCTGAAGAACACGGTTTGCCGCTCGACGGCCTGCGTGCCCGTCTCGATAGCCCCGCCAGCGGTGGCCACGGCGAACACGCCCACGACGAGGGCAGCCAGCGCAGCCGCCGTGCGCCAGGGCCGACGCTGGAGCGACCGGCGCACGAACGCGCTCCCGACGGGCAACCTCGCCAGCAGGGACAGCGCAAACGCCAGCCCTCCACCGACGACGATAACGCCCGCCGCGCCGAGAGCCACCATGCCGATGCCGAGCGGCACCGACCCGACCAGCAAGCCCGCCAGGGTGCCGTAGACGAGGAGCAGCGCCACGCCGAGTCCCACGATCGCGGCCCCGGTGGCCCGAGGCATCTGCACGGCCTCCCCACGGAGAAGCGCCGCCGGGCGGACCCCGCTGGCGCGAACGGAGGTCGCCACGCCGAAGACCGTCGCCGTCGCGACGCCGGCCAGAACGCCAGCGGCGAGCACGGCCGGGTCGTACGACGGCTCGATCAGGATGGGCAGGGCGCCGCTGAGCGCGCGGTACAGGCCCGCCGCCAGCCCGAGCCCCGCCACCACGCCGATCACGCCGCCCCCAAGGCCCAGCAACACCATCTCGGCTGCGAACAGCCCGACGACATCGCGGCGACGGTAGCCGACCGCTTTGAGCGCGGCGATCTCATCGCGCCGACGGGCCAGCGTCACCTGGATCGTGGTCGCGATGCCGACGCCCGCCAGCAGAAGGCCCAACAGGCCCGCTGCCGGCAGCATCGTACCGAACGCGTTGGCGAGGGACTCGTCCGGAAGAGAAGCACGCCGAACGCGCCAGCCGGCGGCCTCCGCAGCGCTCGCCACGGCTGCCGTGTCCGCCGTAGCCACGGCCACCTGCGCCACGACTCGCTGGCGTCCCTCTGCACGGCGAGCACCGTCGATGGACAGGAGGATGGTGTTGCCGAAGCGGTCCGGCACCTGCTCGGCCACGCCGGTGACGGCGAAGCGCGTCGGGGGCTCGCCGACGCCGCGCGCCAGCCGGATCGAGTCGCCGACGGCAAGGTCGAGGCTCTGGGCGAGGTCGCGCGTGACCACGGCACCGTCGGGGCGTGCCAGAGCGTCGGCGAGGGTCCCGTCTCGCATTCGGAGCGGACCAGCCACCGGGTACGTCTCGGCCTCGACCCCGAGCACGCGGCTGACGATCGTGAGCCGCCCCGAGCCCACCGTTTGGAGGAAGCTCGCCGAGACCGGCGCGAGGGCCGCCGTCTCCACGGCGCCAGCCGACCCAACCAGGCGTGTCAGTGCGTCGACCTGATCGGCCCCCAGCAGGCCGTCTCCGGATAGAACGAGGTCGCCCCCGGTGGCCTCGCGCGCCGGCGGCAGCAGCGCCGACTCGACGGCGTCGGTCAGGAGAAGCGTGCCGGTGTATGCGAGTGCGCCGAACGCGACGCAGGCGAGGGCGAGGGCCGTCCGGGTGCCGCCGCGAAGGATCGAGCGGAGTCCATAGCGAACGGAGAACAGCAGGCGACTCATGGCGCGGCGGGCTCGGGCGCCAGGGCACCGTCGACGAGGTGGAGCGTGCGGCCGGCGCGAGCGGCCACGGCCAGGTCGTGGGTGACCACCACGAGCGTCAGGCCGAGGTCGGCGCGTAGCTCCTCGAAGAGGTCCAGGACGGCGCCCCCGGTGGCCGTGTCCAGGTTGCCCGTCGGCTCGTCGGCGACGACGACGGAGGGTTCCGTCACGAGCGCCCGCGCGATGGCCACCCGCTGCTGCTGGCCACCGGAGAGCTGGTGCGGCCGGTGGTCGAGGCGATCGGCCAACCCGACGCGGTCCAGCATGGCGTGCGCGCGAGACGCTGCCTCCTTCTTCCACGGGCCGACGTACAGCGGCGCCGCCACATTCTCCAGCGCCGTCAGCGTCGGGATGAGGTGGAACGACTGGAAGACGATCCCGACGTGGCGGTTGCGGATCTGCGCGAGGGCCCGCTCCGGGGCGTCGGTCACGTCTTCCCCGCCGATGCAGACGGTCCCGCTCGTCGGCTGATCGAGCGCCGAGATGACGCCCAGCAGCGTGGACTTGCCGGACCCCGAGGGCCCCGTGATGGCGACCCACTCGCCAGGGTCCACGGTGAAGGTGACGCCGCGGAGGGCATGGACGGGCTCGGCGGCGAGCGCGAAGGTGCGGGTGACGTTCCGGACGTCGAGGGCCGGCAGCATGGGCGCAGGGTGAGTGCGCTCCCTGTGCGGGAATCGGGCCGTCGGGTTGCGCCAGCGGGCAGATTCGCTGCGGTGCCCCGCTGGCGCCTACCTGGGAGCATGTGCCTGGATCGCCAGCGGGGGACTCAACGCCGATCGTCGCGCGTCCGTGGTGGCGACCCTCTCCGTTGGCGGTGCACGCCGCGCGGGTCGCCAGCGGTGGGCCCGGCAGGATTTGAACCTGCAACCGTCCGGTTATGAGCCGGCTGCACTAACCGTTGTGCTACGAGCCCGGGGCGGCAAGCTAGCCCTCCGCACCGCTGGCGCCCGAGGGATCCCGCTGGCGTCGCGCCCCTGAGATCCTACAGTGCCGAAGCAGCGACCCGAGGCCGCCGGGTCACACGGCACGTCGGCGGTGCATCACCCGCTGGCGTTCGGCAGCCGCCAGCAGGCTAGCCGCCGGTCGAGTGGCGCTCCGTATACCGGTACGCGGTGTACGCCGAGAGCAGGTGGGCCACCCACCCGAAGAAACCGCCCGTCCCGATCCAGAACCCGGGCGTCACCACCAGCCAGAAGATCCCGCGCCAGAAGGTGCCGTTGTAGATCTGCCCCACGCCTGGGATCAGAAAGCTGAGGACGGCGGCGGTACCAGGGCTTTTCATGGCGGTCGGGGGACAAACGGGGCGCTCTACGGACCAGAGCCCTGACCAGGTTGCGACAGACGGACGCTGGGGCGCAATGCCCGATCATCATAAATTTTTTAGGCTACGCGCAATTCGATCCGTTTGAACACGGATACATTACGGCCTATCGCCTCCAAACGCCTCTTCGTGGACAAGCTCGACGCCATTGACGTCCAAATCCTCGACCTCCTCCAGCGCGAGGGCCGCGTCAAGCGGACCGTCATCTCGGAGGCTGTCGGACTCTCGATTCCGTCGGTCTCTGACCGGATGCGCAAGCTGGAAGCACGCGGCGTCCTCACAGGGTTCCACGCGTCGCTCGATGCCAAGCGTCTCGGCCACGATGTAACCGCGTTCGTCTTCGTCCAATCCGTCGGAAGCGAACACTACCCTGAGTTTATCGAGACCGTCACAGCACTCGACGAGGTTCAGGAGCTCCATTCGGTCACCGGCGACGGGTCGCACGTGCTCAAGGTGCGCGTCCGCAATACGACGTCGCTGGAGCGCCTGCTGGCACGCGTCCAGGCCGTCCCCGGCGTCCGCGGCACACGGACCAGTCTCGTGCTCTCGACGCTCAAGGAGTCGGCCTACCTCCCCACCGAGCCCGGGCCTCTCGCCCCCGTCGACGACTAGTCCCGGCCCCACAGTCCCGGTCCCACACATCGCCTCCCCCGCTGGCGCAGGCCAGCTTTCCACCCTCCCCACCGATGCCTACCCTCACCTCTTCCGTCGCCCCGCAAGGCGCGGCGTACGCCAACGGCAACGGCCGCGCCCGGACGATGGATGTCGAAGCCATCTTCGGCCAGAACACGTTCGGCCTGGCCGAGATGAAAAGCCGCCTGCCGAAGGCGGTCTACAAGAAGATCACCGCCACGATCGAGAAGGGCGACCCGTTCGACGCGTCCGTCGCCGACGCGGTCGCGCTCGCCATGAAGGAGTGGGCCGTCGAGCGCGGCGCGACTCACTACACGCACTGGTTCCAGCCGCTCACCGGTCGGACGGCCGAGAAGCACGACTCGTTCATCACGCCCAACGCGGGCGGCGGCGCTGTGGCCGAGTTCTCGGGCAAGGACCTCGTCCAGGGCGAGCCCGACGCGTCGAGCTTCCCCGGCGGCGGCCTCCGGGCCACGTTCGAGGCGCGCGGCTACACGGCCTACGACCCCACGAGCCCGGCCTTCATCGTCGAGCACAACGGGACGGCCACGCTCTGCATCCCGACCGCCTTTGCGTCGTGGACTGGCGAGGCGCTCGACCACAAGATCCCGCTCCTACGGAGCATGGAGGCGCTCAACCAGCAGGCCGTCCGCGCGCTCGGCCTCCTCGGGGACACGGTGGCCCGCGTGACGGCGACGTGCGGCTCCGAGCAGGAGTACTTCCTCGTCGACGAGGCGTTCTTCGAGGAGCGCCCCGACCTGGTCGTCGCCGGGCGGACGCTCGTCGGCGCCGCGCCGCCTCGGGGCCAGGAGTTCGACGACCACTACTTCGGGTCGATCCCCGAGCGCATCATGGGCTTCATGAACGCGGCCGAGGAAGAGCTCTACAAGCTCGGCGTGCCCGTCGCGACACGCCACAACGAGGTGGCGCCGGGCCAGTACGAGATCGCGCCGATCTTCGAGAACGCCAACGTGGCCGCCGACCACCAGCAGGTCATGATGATGACGCTGCAGCGGGTCGCGAAGCGGTTCGGGCTGGCGTGCCTGCTCCACGAGAAGCCGTTCGCGGGCGTCAACGGCTCGGGGAAGCACGTCAACTTCTCGATGGGCACCGACACCGGAATCAACCTCCTCGAGCCGGGCGACACGCCGCACGCCAACCTCCGCTTCCTGTTCTTCTGCGCGGCCGTGGTCCAGGCCGTCCACACGCACCAGGACCTGCTGCGGGCGGCGATCGCGACGGCCGCCAACGACCACCGCCTCGGGGCCAACGAGGCGCCGCCGGCCATCATCTCGATCTTCCTCGGCGACCAGCTCTCGGACGTCTTCGAGCAGATCACGGCCTCCGGCGAGGCCACCGAGTCGAAGCCGTCGGGCTTCCTCGGCCTCGGCACGCCGGTCCTGCCGACGCTCCCGCGTCACGCCGGCGACCGCAACCGGACCTCCCCGTTCGCCTTTACGGGCAACAAGTTCGAGTTCCGCGCTGTCGGCTCGTCGCAGAGCATCTCGTTCCCGCTGACTGTCCTCAACACAATCGTGGCCGAGGCCGTCGACGACCTCGCGACGAAGCTCGAGGGCAAGCTGGGCAAGAAGCGCTCGAAGAAGGCCGTCGAGAAAGCCGTCCAGGAGGTGCTCACCGACTCGATCCGCGAGCACACCAAGATCGTCTTCAACGGCGACGGCTACTCGGACGAGTGGCACACCGAGGCGGTCAAGGACCGCGGGCTCCTCAACCTCAAGACGACCCCCGAGGCGCTCGCGACGCTCACCGACAAGAAAAACGTCGCCCTCTTCGAGAGCTACGACGTCCTCTCCGAGGCGGAGCTCGAGAGCCGCAAGGAGATCCTCGAGGAGCAGTACGCGCTCACGATCAACGTCGAGGCGGCGACCACCGAGTCGATCGCCAAGACGATGGCGCTTCCGGCGGCCGTGCGCTACCTCCAGGACCTCGGCGAGGCCGCCGAGGCGGTCGAGGACCTCGGGCTCGACGTCTCGGGCACCAAGGAGACGGCCAAGAGCGTCGTCGACCAGGTGAACGCGCTCCGCAAGGCCCTCACAGCCCTCGCCAAGGCTCGCACCGCCGCCCACAAGGCGAAGGACGAGGCCAAGGCGATGAAGGACAAGGTGATCCCGGCCATGACCAAGGTCCGCGCCGCCTGCGACGCGCTCGAGCAGGAGGTGCCCTCGGACCTGTGGCCGCTCCCGACCTACCGCGAGATGTTGTTCACGGGCAAGTAGCTCCCCGAGGACCTCGAACGACGCGCGCCCCGCTGGCGGCTATCGCCAGCGGGGCGCTGTCGAGAAGGGCAGGCGGCCCGTTCGCTCCCCTCTCCCGCTCGCAGGAGCATCGCCGGAGGGGGACAGACGTCAGACTCTAGAGCACGGCCGCGAGCGCGGCGATGGCGAGAAGAGTCGAGACGAACGTCAACCGGATCGCAGAGCGCGACGGGAGGTGGAACGTCATCGAGCCTCGGGGAGGGGCAGCCGCAATGTGGGGCAGCCCGCGCCCCCCGCCAAGGATTGGCGGCTGATGGTTGCATGAGGGATTGTCTGACTGGCAGCTCAGGATGGAGCAGCGATTCCCTCACCCGCCGCTAGGTTCGGCAGAACCGGCCCGATGCCATGCCCCACTGCGCCTTCCTCACGACCGACGCCCTCGACGACTTCGTCACCTACGACCACGACGCCGTCGCCCCGCTGGCGGCACGGGGCTGGGAGACCACGTTCGTCCCGTGGCGCGCCGGGGCGGACTGGGACGCCTACGACCTTGTCGTCATCCGGTCGCCGTGGGACTACCAAGACGCCCCGGACGACCTCCTCGCCGTACTGGAGGCCATCGAGGCCTCAGCGGCGCGGCTGGAGAACCCGCTGGCGGTGGTCCGCTGGAACCTGCGCAAGACGTACCTCCGCGACCTGGAGACGGCCGGCGTACCCATCGTTCCGACGCGCTGGGCGGAGGACGGCCTAACCCATACCCTGCTGGCGGACGCCGACCGGTCCTGGAGCGCCAGCGGGCTCGTCGCCAAGCCCATCGTAAGCGCCAACGCCGACGGCACGTTCCGGCTGTCGGCCCGTAATCGCTGGGGCGAGGCGCTGGAGGCCCTCGGCAGTCGGCCGAGCCTCATTCAGCCGTTCGTCCCGGCCGTCGTGGATGAGGGGGAGTTCTCGGTGTTCGTCTTCGCAGGCGACGTCAGCCACACGATCCTCAAGACGCCAGCGGGGGGCGACTTCCGTGTCCAGGAGGAGCATGGGGGGCGCATCCAAGGCGTGGAGCCCGAGCCTGCGCTTCTGGAGCTGACCCGCGCTGCGCTGGCGGCCGTCCCCCATGATGGCGACCTGCTCTACGCCCGCGTCGACGCGGTCCGCCTGGACGACGGCCGCTTCGCAGTGATGGAGCTGGAGCTGATCGAGCCGTCGCTCTACTTCCCCTACGCCGAGGGCTCGGCCGAGCGGTTCGCGGATGCAGTCGCTGCACTCGAATAGGAAGCCAGGGGCGTCGAAACACCTCGAAATGGGCCGTTCGATGGTGTAGGTTCTGCTCAAACCACCACGACGGACGTCTTCCATGCGCATTGTCTCTGTTCTGCTGCTCGCGGTCACGCTCGCAGCCTGCGACGCCTCCGAGGGTGTTGTCGAAGCCAACAGCCTTGTCACGCTCGCCTACGAAGGCCAGCTCACCGACGGCACCGTGTTCGACCAGAATGACCGCGTGGAGTTCAACATGGCGAACATGCTCCCTGGGTTCCGTGAGGGCGTGCTCGGGATGATGACCGGGGAGTCTCGCACGTTCTCAGTTCCGCCGGAGCAAGCCTATGGGGACCGTGAGATCATCAACCCTGTGACTGGGGAAGTCCTGATCCCACCCAACTCGACGCTGATCTTCGAGGTCACGGTCTTCGAGATTCGGTAGTGCCGCGCCCGCTGGCGACGCCAGCGGGCATACGGACGGGGAGGTGAACGGTGTTCTTGGCGCGCTATCTTGCCGCATCGCGTCATGGGTGCTATGTCTGAGTCCGCTCGTTTCGATTACGTCATCGTCGGTGCCGGCAGCGCAGGGTGCGTGTTGGCCGACCGCCTCAGCGCATCTGGCGACGCCACCGTCCTCCTGATCGA
>JBCDLV010000158.1:0-7987 GCA_038744895.1 Bacteroidota bacterium
GGGGTCGCGGGCGAGCGCCTCGTCGTAGAGCTGGACGGCTCCGAGGAAGTCGCCGCGGTCCTCGCGGCGCAGCGCCCGGCTGTAGAGCAGAAACGCGACCAGGTCCTCCGTTGGCACGCGCAGGATCTCGGCCCGCTCCGCCTCGGTCACCTCCACGCCGAGGGCGGTCAGCACGCCGAGCGTCGTCTCCTTCTGGATCCGGAACAGCTCTGGCAGCCCACCCTCGGCCGTCGTGACGTCGCGCAGCTGCCCCTCCCACACGGCGGACTCGATCCGCAGCTGCTCGCCCTGGATGTCCACTTCGCCCCCGACGAGCCGGTCGGCCCCGAGGAGGCGACCGGCTCGTGGCGCCGTCGCAGGATCGAGGAGCCCCTCGCGGGCGAGATCGTACTCGGCGAGCAAGGCTTGGAGACGTATCCGCTCGACGACGTCGAGTTCGGTCGCGGCCAGGTCCACCGAGACCACCTCTGCCAGCCCGCGCCCGATAGCGGCGTACTCGGCGTTGTCGCCTCGATACGCGAACGGCAGCACACCCACGGCACCGGTGCCGGTCACGTCGGCCAGGGTGTCCTCGGTGACCAACGCAGCCGAGAATTGCGTCTGGAGCCGCTGGCGGACGAGCGCGTCGAGCCGCGAGCGGAGCGAGTCGCGATACGTATCGTCCGCGTCGACGCCTAGGTAGCCTGCATAGGCATCCTCGGCTGCGTCTGGGCGCTCCAGAGCCTCGTTGACGAGACCGATCAGGTAAAGCGTCTGACCGTCGCCGGGGTCGAGGTCTCGGGCGCGCGTCAGCGGTCCGAGCGCGGGGCCGTACTGCTCGTCGACGGCCAGGAAGGCGCCGAGGTCACGAAGCGCCTCGACATCATCTGGGGAAGCCGCGACGCGCGCTTCGAGGGTCGCTCGACTCGGCGGCGCGGCTGGGCCTGAGCAGGCAGAGAGGCCGAGGGCAGCGCCCAGGGCGAGAAGGGGAAGGCGCACAGGCGTGGCGGGGTGCGCGGCGTCAGTTGTTGGCCGCCAGGAACGGGTCGACGCCCTCGCTGAGCCGCATCTGCGCAGCCTCGTAGCTGGGGTCGAGGGAGAGCGCCAGCTGGTACTGCTCGGCGGCTGCGGCGTAGTCCTCGGACTCCTCGAAGGCGAGCCCGCGGGCGTAGGCGATCACGGCATCCAGGGACTCGCCGGGCTCGGAGCTGGCGGTCTCGACGGGCAGGCGCGCATCGACGGCCTCTGCGACGAGCTGGCTCAGGCACGAGACGAGCGCTCCGTACTGATCTGCGCGGCCCTCGACACGGAGCGGGACGTCCGTCCGGAGGATCCGGGTGGTGGCTACCTCCACGACGCGCCCGAGCAGCGTCATCTGGTCGCCGTTCTTGATGAACGTGCCGAAGACGACGTGGCTGGCACCCAGAAGCCGCCCGGCCTCCGTCACGCCAGCCTGGTCACGACTGAGGCTCTGCTCGTTCAGGAGCCACTCCAGCCGGACGCGCTCGACCATCTCCAGGTCCACGGAGGGTTGCATCTCGGACAGCATGAGCGCCGGGAACCCGAGGCGGAGCGGGTCGACGGACGGGCCGTCGGTGATCGACCCGTTCTCGAAGTCTGCGATGGCGAGCACGCGCGACCGGTCGGTCTGAATCGCGACCGACCCATCTGCATCGCGACGGACGTCGTAGAAGGTCTCCAGGAGCGCCAGCGGTTCGACGTCCGGGTCGAGGCGGACGCGCGGCGGCTCGTTCTCGACGAGGCGGCGGAGCGCCTCGGCAGCGCCGGACCGGTCGCCAGTAGCGAGGCGGGTGCGCCCGAGCATCCGGAGCGCGACGCGGCGGACCACGTCGGAGGCGCCCGGCGACTGTGCGACCGCATCGAGTTGCATGGCCGCGTCCCCGAAGCGAGCCTCGTTGTAGGCCGTCATGGCCGCGTCCAGCGCCGCGTTCTGCCCGCGAACCTGGCTGTAGTTCGGCTCCATCTGCGGCGGTGCCGCTGGCGGCGGAGGCGCGTCGGCCGACGCCGACGTGGCGGCCCGGTCGCCCTGGCACGCGGCGATCTGGGAAGCAGACGACGTGGCTCCGCTGGAGCCTCCGCACGCGCTCAGAACGAGCGCGGCGGCGAGAGAAGCGGCCGGGAGTCGGAAGCGGCGCATGGCAGTAGGAAGGGGAGCCGTCGAGGCTACTGGGCCCGGACCTGGTAGGAGACGGGCACCGGTGGGAGCGGAGCCGACGTGAACCGAGGCGGCACGTCGACCGTCACCATCTGGTCGTTCAGCACCTCGTAGCCGCGGCGGCGAACGAAGACCGTATGCCGCCCGACAGGCAGCGAGATCTCCGTCGGCGTCTGGGCCTGGACCGAGCCATTCACGACCACGCTCATCCACGGCGTCGTCGGATCGGTGGAGGTCACCGTGACGCGGACGGCGCGAGCCGGCGTGTAGCACTGGACGGTCGTGGTCTGCCCTGGAGAGACCGTGACGGTGGATGTTTCAGAGAGCGGTCCCGCCTCGCAGCGGGCTGTGTACGTGCCCGGCGCGAGCGCCTGGCTTCCATTGGTAATACTGGAACCGTTGACCGAAAGCGTCACCCCCGCGGGTGCCACGCCCGCGACCGTGCCGACCGCTGGCGCCGCGGGTCGCGGCTGCTGAGTCCGCGGGGGCGGCGGCTGCTGGACAGGCTGTTGAACGGGCTGCGGCAGCGGCTGCTGGGCGATCGGCTGGCCCGGTAGTTGGGCTTGGGGCTGCGCTTGGGGTTGCCCGGCTGGCGCGTCGCCAGCGGGCGGCATCGCGATGCTGTCTGGACTCGATCCCTCGGCGATCAAGACCGGGTCGACATCCTCGACGTCCGATCCCGTCCGGGCCGGCTCCTCCGCTTCAGGATCTGGACGCATGAGCCACACGGCCACGGCGACCACTGCCGCCAGCGCCAACGCGCCGATGCCGAGGAGCGCGGGCGAAAGCCTGGACCCGCTGGCGCCCGACGCCGCGGTGGGGACCGCTTCTGCTGGAGTCGTCTTCGCGGCGACACCGGCCGCGCCTGCGCCAGCGGGATACGCGGGGACCTTGGTGAGCGTCGGGGTGAGGTCGTCGCCGGCGACGGCGAGAGCGTCGCGCATCTCTTCCGCCGTCTGGTAGCGACGGTCCGGGTCGCGCTCCAGCGCCCGCATGAGCGCGTGCGCGACCGATGCCGGGACCTCCGAGTGGAACTCCGTCGGCGAGGGGAATGCCTCCTCCACGATGGCCCGCATCGTCGTGAAGTCGCCGCCGTCGCGGTCGAACGGCAGCCGGCCGGCGAGGGCCTCATAGGCCACCAGGCCGAGGGAGAATAGGTCGCTGCGGTGGTCCAGCGACGGCAGCGCGCGGACCTGCTCAGGCGACATATACGCCAGCGTGCCGGCGACCGCTTGCGTCCGCGTGGCGTCGCTGTCGGAAAAGCGCGCCAGCCCGAAGTCGGTCAGCTTGACCGTGTCGTCGGTGGTCAGGAGGACGTTGCGCGGCTTGATGTCGCGGTGGATGACCCCCACGGTGTGCGCCGCCTCCAGCCCGAGAAGCATCTGGCGCAGGAGCGGCCACATCCGCTCCCAGGGCATCGGTCCGCCGGCCATCCGCTCGTGGAGGTCGCCGCCGTCGACGTACTCCATCACGATGAACAGGCCGTGCTCGGTCTCGCGGAGCGCCATCACGCGCACGATGTGCGGGCTGGCGACGCGGGCCATCGCTCGGGCCTCCGTCCGGAAGCGGCGCACGAAGGTGGCGTCGCTCGCCATCGCGGCTGAGATGGCCTTGAGCGCGACCGGGATGCCGAGCGCGGTGTCCTCGGCCTTGTAGACCACGCCCATCCCGCCGCGCCCGATCACACGCTCGATGTGGTACTCGCCGACGCGAACGCCGACGAGGGGGTCCTGGACGCGTGTGGGGTCGTCACTCATGCGGGTTCGTGTCTACGGCGTCTACTCCGGGAGAGGGATCTGGTGAGCGTCTAGACCGCTGGCGCGACCGCCAGCCGCCGTCGCGTCTGGCGTCATGGGTCGATGCGGATGACGATGGCGGTGGCGTTGTCGCGACTGCCCAGCTTGCTCGCCAGGGCGACGAGCCAGTCGGCGGCCTCCTGGGGTTCGTAGGCGTGGACCACGCGGGTAACCTCGTCCATGCCCACGGGCGACAGGCCGTCGGAGCAGATCACGAATCGGTCTCCTGCCTGAAGAGGGCCGCCGAAGACGGTGTCCACCTTGACCTGTTCACGAATGCCGACGGCACGCGTCAGGTGGTGCTCGCGTCGGCGCGCCAGCTCGACCAACGATGGGTCTTGGCGGGCGGCCTCGCCGATCGTGTGGTCTGTCGTGAGCTGCTCGACGGCCTGCTGGCGAATCCGGTACGCTCGGCTGTCGCCGACGTGGCCGAGGTAGGCCTGCCCGTCCGCCAGCAGGAGAAGTGTGCAGGTGGTGCCCATCTGGCGATGGTAGGGCCCGGAGGTGGCCCGCGCCCACACGGCGTCGTTCGCCTCCACGATGGCGCGCTGCATCAGCGCCAGCCGGTCGGTCTGGGTGCGGAAGCCGGGCCCGAACGCGGCCATGAGCGTGTCGACAGCGACATCGCTGGCCTCGGCGCCGGATTCGTGACCGCCCATGCCGTCGGCGACGGCGAACACCGCGGGCTGGGGCACTACGCGTCCGGGCACGTCGCCCGATGCGAGGGCGACGGCCGGCAGCACCCCAAAGGCGTCCTGGTTCTCGTTCCTCACGGCGCCCACGTCGGTGCACGCGCCCGCGGTGATGCGGAGCGTTTGAGCTACGGCCAGGACGCCGGGTGGAGAGGTCGGAGCGGGCATGCGCGCGTCGTCAGTCGGTGGGGGCGTCGTCGGAAGCGCGACGCTGGTCGAGGGAGGAGCCACCCAGCCGGGTGGTACGGCCTCCTGAGGGAGTATCGGTCTCGCGGATGCCGCCCGGAGTGCGCGACAGGGCGGTGCGCGTCGGCGGGTCCATGTCGATCCCGAACAGCCGCGGGTTCTGCCCGACGACGGCCGCCGAGAAGATCTTCATAACGTAGTCCTTGGTCTCGCTCGGCATCCGGCTCCGGTACGTAGTCAGGAACTTCCAGTAGGTCCGATTTTCGGGGTTGTTGGCGATCCCCTGCATCGGGCCCCGCTGGAGTTGGCGCATGTTGCTGCGGATGTTGCCCTCGCCCCAGTTGTAGGAGGCCGCGACGAGAAGGCCGCTGGCCTGCGCGAGCGTGACGTAGATGTCCCGGAGGTAGCGAGCGCCAGCGTCGGCTGCGGCTCGGAAGTCATGCCGCTCGTCCTGCGGATCGAATTGCCCGGTGGCCACGAGCGGTCCGGTCTCCAGGCCGTAGCGCCGGCCGGTCTCGGGAATGAACTGCCAGGCGCCCTTCGCGTGCCCGTACCGCGTCGGGGGGCCGACGGCGCGCGTGTCGAAGTTGCTCTCCTGCATGACCAGGTAGAAAAATTCCAGCGGCATGCCGTGGCGGCGGAGCGCGTTGACGGCTTCCGTGTCGAACCCGTTGACCTGGGCGTGGCGGACGGCCCGCTGGAACCGCCCGTTCGTGGACCAGCCGCGGATGTACGGCATGACCTCGTCTAGGAAGCCGGGCGGGATCGCCAGCTCGCTCTCGCCGAAGGCGCGCGCGGTCCGGTAGATGGCTTCCTCCTGTGACGATAGCCCGTCGTAGACGCCGAGGTCGCGGACGAACCGGTCGTAGCGGGACGCGGTCTGCTGGCGGATCTCGCGGGCGCGTTCGAGTTCGACGGTAAGGCTGTCGGCTGTGGCCCCGTTGGGGTTGGCCTCGATCTGTTCCTGGAGCGCGACCTCCTGCTGCGCGATGTTGACCTCGAACGTCTTGAGCTGGTAGAACAGCTCTTGCGCCGTGGCCCGGTACTGGACGGCCCGGTACTGGAGAAAGCCCGCGTAGGCCAGCGCGATCACGCCGACGCCGACGGCCGCGAGCAGCGCCAGCCGCCAGCGGGAGACCTCTTGCGTCTGGACTTCTTCCTGCTGCTTCTGGAGGTCCTGGTAGGCCTGCCGGATGAACCGCGTCCGCTCACCGACCTCCTCGTCCTCCGCTCCCTCCCCGAAGTACCGGTCGACGACCTCGTTGTAAGACAGCTCACCGTCGCCATCCGCGTCGGCCGGGTTGCGCCCCGCTGGCGTCTGCACTTCGCCGGTAGTGTGGTCCTCAGACGCCGGTGTCCCCGGCAAGACGGCAGGTCCATCGCCAGCAGGCGGCGGGGCGTCTTGCAGGTCGCGGTCTGCCGCCGGCGCCTCGTCGGCAGGCCGAAACGGATCCTCGTCTCCTGTCAGGACCGCATCGCCAGCGGGGCCCGTCGTGTCGCCCGACTGGCCTGTGCCGACCGCCAGCAGGAGCATCGGACCGCCATCGCCCACCTGGACCTCGATGGTATCGGTCACGTCGGCCTCCGTCACGCGCTCGCCATCGACGATCGTCCCGTTGGAGCTGTCCAGGTCCCGGAGGTGCCAGCCGCCGTCTCGCGGAGCGATCTCCAGATGGGCTCGACTGACGCGCGAGTTGTCCAGGACGACGTCGGCCGGAGGGACACGCCCCACCGTGAACGCCCGGTCGAACGTCCATGTCTCGCCCCCGCTGGCGACGCGGAGCGGCAGCGCGGCCACCAGGTCCGGCCGGTCAGCCGCCATCGGCCGGCTGGCGGGGTACCTCGACCCCGAACACCACGCCGACAGGATGCGGCAGGATCTCGCGCGGTGGACGAAGCCGGACGCCGTACGTCCGTGAGGTCTCGTTGTCGTGCTCGTCGAGGTACTGCACCGTCACGGCGTCCTCGTCCGTGGCGCCGCCGAGGAACGCGCGGAACCGCCGCTCGATCTCGGCGATGGCCGCATCCGGCTCCAGGCCTGCGCAGTCGGGTCCGATGGCGAGCGCGCGGTGAGAGGCGAGCGCGCTCAGCACGCTGGCCGGCAGCGAGACGCGGGCCCGGCCGTCGCCGGTGCCGTCGCTCTGGGCGATGGTCGCGGGCGGGCCTAACACGGCTTTGTCCGTACGCAGCGGGCCGGAGAAGGCCAGAATGCCCGCGCGCGCGAGGTCGTCGAGGACCGCGTCGCTAAAGGCTGCCGCCAGCGGCATGGCGCCCATCCGCGTGGTGCGCACGACCAGGTCGCCGACGGCCTGCCCTGCTGAGCCCGTCGGCCAGCCCCGCTGGCGGTGCGCCTCGGCCAGCGCCACGCCGACGAGGATGGCGGCTCCGCCCCACAGCCGCTCGCCGCCCTCGACGCCGTGCGCCTTGTCGGGATGGTCGGTGCCGTAGGCGTGGCGGAGGAGGAACGGCGGCACGGCGAGTGCGAGGTGCGCCGCTTCGCCGCGCGTGCGAAGCGACCGGAACGCGGCGTATTCGGGCTGTTGGAGGAGGTGCTGGGCCGGCGGCATCTTCGAGAAGCCGGTCGGGCCGTCGAGCCCGAAGAACGCAGGCGATGCGCTCAGGACGACCGGCACCTGGAGGCTGGCGCCCGATGCCGCGAGGTCGCCGAGCACGTTGAGGTCGCCGGACGTGGCCTCGACGGCATGGTCCAGGAGCACAGCCGCCAGCGGGGTCCGGCTGGCGCCGGCCTCGTACTCGGGCAGGAGCACCTGGAAGTGGACGGCCTCCGCCAGCGATGCCTTGGGTGCTGCCAGGACTGTCAGCCGCGCCCCGTGCCGGAACGCCAGCCGGTCCACGAGCATCTTGAGCCCGCGCCACGCGGCCTCGGCCCGCCGCACGTCCGGGTGCTCGACGACGGCTGTGAGCGTCTGGCGGAGTCGGTCGGCCAGCCCATCGGCGACGCGGGTGGCTGCCGCTCGGTCGATCTCGCCAGCGGGCTCGGACGCGGCCTCGACCAGGGCAGAGAGCGCTGGATTCTTGGGAGTCGACGGTGGTGCATCTGCGCCTCCCAGATCCACCATCCCGAGGAGCGCGTCCAGGCTCCCGTCGTCGTCAGCCGGACGCCCGCTGGCGCTGCCCGACGTAGGCCGTGCGACGAC
>JBCDLV010000159.1:0-7985 GCA_038744895.1 Bacteroidota bacterium
GTCTTGGCCGACCAGTTTCCGAGCCATGTCTACCCGTGGCGTCGGATGGCGACCGATGTCGGGGCCGAGGTGGTGGCAGTCGAACCTCCGGGTCCGCTCGGCGCGAGAGATCGTGGGCGGCTCTGGAATGAGCGTCTCCTGGATGCCATCGATGCCCGGACGGCCGTCGTTGCTGTTCCGCACGTCCACTGGGCGGATGGGACGCTATTCGATCTGGAGGCCGTGGGCGAGAGGGCGCGAGACGTCGGCGCGGCCTTCGTCGTGGACGGGACCCAGTCGGTCGGCGCGTACCCCTTCCGCTGGCGCGAGATCCGTCCGGACGCGCTCGCGTGCGCGGGCTACAAGTGGTTGCTCGGACCGTACGGACTCGGCGTCGCGCTCCTCGGCGGGCGGTTCGACGAGGGACGGCCGCTGGAGGAGACCTGGATCGCCCGGGCTGGAAGTGACGACTTCGCCGGGCTGACCGATTACGAGGACGCGTATGCCCCAGGTGCCGTCCGGTACGATGTCGGCGAACGGTCCAACGGCGTACTTCTCCCGTGGCTGGCGACAGGTCTGGAGCAACTCCTCGCCTGGGGTGTGCCCGAGGTGCAGGCTCGCTGCCGCAGGCTCGCGGATGCCATCGTCGCAGGTGCCGAGCCGCTGGGCTACCGAGCAGAGGAGGCTGCCTTCCGCGCCAGCCACCTGTTCGGGCTGGCGCCCCCCGCTGGCGTGCCGGTCGAGCGTGTCCGGCAGCGCCTCGCCGACCGCGGCGTGTCGGTGTCGGTCCGCGGCCCTGCCCTCCGCGTCTCGCCGAACGTCTACAACGACGAGGCGGACGTGGATGCTCTTCTCGACGCTCTGGCAGACCCGGCGTAGGTCCGCTGGCGGTCCTCGCCAGGGGTCAGAGAGTGGCAGTGCCAGTCGAGGTCGCCGCGTCGGAAGCCTCGGCTTCCACGTCGTCGGCGACGCAGGAGACGATCCGAGCTAGATCGCCGTCGCCAGATGCCCCGAGTTGCTTAGCGAGACCTCGAAGCCGGTCCGCATCGGGGGCGAGCGACTCCCTCGGATGCTCAAAAGCCGACGCGGTAGAGGTATTCAGAGTGGACATACTGCAGGGTACGGCGGTAGCGTGGAATGCGGTGTAGGACAGCCTCCCACACGCTTGCCAGAGATCCCCAGAACACCGTCGTGCGGTATGCCTACCATCCGCTACACGCTTTCCCTCAGTAGATGACCTCCCTCGCTGGCAAAACGATCTTTCTCACCGGTGGCAGCCGCGGCATCGGCCGTGCGATCGCTCTCCGAGCGGCCCAGGACGGCGCCAACGTCACCATCGCGTCCAAGACGGCGGAGCCGCACCCCAAGCTGCCCGGCACCATCCACACCGTCGCCGCGGAGATCGAGGAGGCCGGCGGCCATGCGCTTCCGCTCCAGGTAGACGCTCGCGACGAGGACCGGGTGGCCGAGGCCATCGCCGAAACGGTCGACCGGTTCGGCGGGATCGACATCGTGGTCAACAACGCCAGCGCGATCCACCTCGCCGACACCGAGAACACGCCGATGAAGCGCTACGACCTGATGCAGGACGTGAACGCGCGCGCGACGTACTGCACCACACAGGCGGCCCTACCGCATCTCAAGGAGAGCGCCCGGGCGGGGCGCGACCCGCACATCCTGGTGCTCAGCCCGCCGCTCAACCTCGATCCCAAGTGGTTCGAGAACCACGTGGCCTACACCCTCTCGAAGTACGGCATGTCGATGTGCGTGCTCGGCTGGGCCGACGAGTTCCGTGACATCGGCATCGCCGCGAATGCCCTGTGGCCTCGGACGACGATCGCCACCGCCGCCGTCAAGTACGCCCTCGGAGGCGACGCCATGATGGCGATGTCCCGCACGCCCGAGATCATGGGCGATGCCGCCCACTGGGTGCTGACCCAGCCAAGTGCGACCACGGGCAACTTCTTCATCGACGACGAGGTGCTGGCGAACGCGGGCAAGACGGACCTATCGGAGTACGCCGTGACGCCGGGCGCCACCGAGTTCATGCCGGACCTGTTCTTGTAGCGCCCAGAGCCGGCCGTTCAGAGGAGCGTCTCCCGACCGATGAGCTCCGACCACACGACCCCCGTCCAGCTGGCGGCCGACCAAGGCCGCCAGCACCTGTCGGTGACCTGGGCCGATGGGCACGTCTCGGTGTTTTCCTACGAAGGGCTCCGGCGCGCCTGCCCCTGCGCGACGTGTCGGGGCGGTCATGGCAAGATGTCCGAGCCGATCGACCCGGTCGTGTTCGACCTGCCCGCGCTGATGACGTACGAGGTGAAGGAGCTCCGCCCCGCGGGCCACTATGCCCTCCGCATCGTCTGGGGCGACGGCCACGACTCCGGGCTGTTCCGGTGGGAGGTGCTCCGGGGCTACGACCGGACCGCGCCGACGTAGAGCGGCTTCGCCAGCGGGTGTGAATTCGTCACCCTGCTCGGCCGGATGAGATCGGGCACGGCTCTGCGCCAAGTCGAATGATCGCGTCGCCTTAGCGTCTGCACCCGCTGGCGCCGGCCCCAGCGCATCGCGAGGGTGGGCGCGCTGTGCCTTTCGAATCGGCGGAACGTCCGGTACGATTCCGCATCGATACATGCCTGTCTCGTGCTTCGTATGCGCCTCGTTATCTGCCTGCTCGTCGCCGCCGGCCTCGCGAGCGCCACCGCTTCGACGCAGGCTCAGTCTGTGGACTTCGAGTCCTCCAACCTGCCCATCGTCCTGATCGATACGGGCGGAGACACGATCCTCGACCGGACGCGCATCGTCGCGCAGATGTCGATCATCGACAACGGAGAGGGCGAGCGCAACGCTGTCACGGATACTCCGAACGACTACCAGGGGCGAATCGAGATCGAGATCCGCGGGTCCTCGTCGCAGATCTACCCCAAGAAGCAGTACCGCCTGGAGACGCAGGACGCCAGCGGGGAGAACGACAACGTCTCACTGCTCGGGATGCCGGAGGAGAACGACTGGATCCTCCACGCGCCCTACGGCGACAAGACCCTGATGCACAACGTCCTCGCCTACGGGCTCGCCCGGCAGATGGGGCGCTACGCCAGCCGGACGCGCTTCGTGGAGGTGGTGCTCAACGGCCAGTACGAGGGCGTCTATGTGCTGATGGAGAAGATCAAGCGCGACGGCGACCGCGTCGACATCAGCAGGCTCCGCCCGGACGAGATCGAGGGCGACGACCTGACCGGCGGCTACATCTTCAAGTCCGACCGACCGAGTGGCGACGCTGAGGTCGAGGGCTGGGTCTCGCCGTATCCGTCGCCTGCGAGCGACGACATCCCGACGATGTACCTGCTCGACGAGCCGGATCCGCGAGATGTCGCGCCGGAGCAACTCGACTACATCGCGGGCGTCATGTCCGCGTTCGAGCGCGTTATGGCTTCTGGCGACCCCGACGATCCCGACGCGGGATACCGGGCCTACATCGACCTCGACTCGTTCGTCGACTTCTACATCGTGACGGAGGTGGCGCGCAACGCCGACGGGTACCGCCTGAGCACCTTCTATCACAAAGACAAGGACTCCGACGATCCGCTGATCCACGCCGGGCCGATCTGGGACTTCAACGCCTCGTTCGGGAATGCCAACTTCAGCAGCGCCTCCCGGGTCGAGGGCTACCAGGTCGATTTCTCAGACGCTACCACGCCGTACCCCGTCCCGTTCTGGTGGAGACGGCTCGTGGACCGCCCGTCGTTCCAGGAGGCCCTCGACGCCCGCTGGCGCGAGCTGCGCGAGGGGCCACTGCACACCGACTCGCTGATGGCCCAGATCGACGCCAACGCGGCGCGCCTCGGCGAGGCGCAGGCCCGCAACTTCGAGCGGTGGCCGATCCTGGGGCAGTACGTCTGGCCGAACGCCTTCGTGGGCGCCACCTACCAGGAGGAGATCGACTACATGAAGGACTGGCTGACGCAGCGGCTCGCGTGGCTGGAGCGTCGCGTGACATCGGCCGGAGAGACAGAGACACCGGGTGCGCTGGCGCTCGGCGCGCCACGCCCGAACCCGGCCACCGGGGCCGTCCGGCTGGCGCTCTCGGTGGGCGGCATCGCGGACGTGACGGTGGCCGTGTTCGACGTGCGCGGCCGGCAGGTCCAGACGGTGTGGGCCGGCGCCGTCTCGGGACGCTCGGAGATCGACATCGACGTGTCGGGACTGTCCGCTGGCGTCTACCTCGTTCGCGCCACGTCGCCAGCGGGCTCGGCCACGCAGACGCTCGCCGTGGTGCGGTAGCAGAGCGGCGGCGCCCGGTACCTTGGCCGGCCCCTCCGCCGCGCCCGTGTCCGACCCTGCCCTCGACGCCGCCGTCTCCGCCGGCCTCACCGATGTCCACGCCCGCCGCGTCGCCCTCGTCGAGCGGCTGGTGCTCCAGGTGGCCCGCGACCGCTACGGCGCCCACGCCGACGTGGCGGCGACCTGGCTGGCCCGCGCCCGCGCCGACGGCCCGGAGGCCTTCGACCCGCTGGCGGCGGCCATCGCGGAGACGGACGTGGATGCGCTGGAGGCCGTGCTGCGCACGCTGACGGCCTACTTCCACCTGGTCAACAAGGCGGAGCAGATCGAGATCATCCGCGTCAACCGCCAGCGGGCCATGGCGGCGACGGCGGAGGCGCCGCGCGGAGAGTCCATCGCCGAGGCCGTCGCGACGCTGAAGGCCCAGGGCCGCACCGCCGAGGAGGCGCTCGCGCTCATCGGCCGCCTCGACATCCAGCCCACGCTGACCGCGCACCCCACGGAGGCCCGGCGCCGAACCATCTTGCTCCACCAGCAGGCCGCCGCCGAGGCGCTGGACCACCTGACCGGCGAGGAGGCGCTGACGCCAGCGGAGGCCGCCGCCGCCGAGGCCGAGGCGCTCCGGCGGATCCGCCTGCTGTTCGCCACGGACGAGGTGCGACCGGGCAAGGTGACCGTGCGCGACGAGATCCGCAACGGCCTCTACTTTGTCGCCACGACCATCTGGGACGTCGTCCCGGAGGTCCATGCCGACCTGCGCCGCGCCGTCCGCCAGCTGTACGGTACGGAGCCGGGCGTGCTGCCGCCGGTGCTCCGCTACCGGTCGTGGATCGGCGGCGATCGCGACGGCAACCCCAATGTGACGGCCGAGGTGACCGAGTGGACGCTCCGCGCCCACCGCGAGGACGCGCTCCGCCTGCACCGTCGCGGCCTGACCGCCCTGCGGCTGGCGCTCTCCGTCAGCGACCGCCAGGCCGACCTCGGCGAGGCCCTGCACGCGTCCGTCGAGGCCGACCGCGAGGCCGCGCCGCTGCCCGAGCGCCGCTGGCGCCAGAACGCCCACGAGCCGGTCCGCCTGAAGCTGATGCAGATGGCGTACAAGCTGGACCGGCTCATCGAGACGCTGCCCGCTGGCGACTCCGGCCAGCGCCGCCAGCCGGGTAGCGCCCCCGTGTACGATGCCGCCGCCTACCGCGCCGACCTCGATCTGATCGCCGACACCCTACGCCAGGCAGGTCTCGCCGACCTCGCCGACGCCGGCCCGCTGGCGGATGCCCGCGTGCGCGCGACCACCTTCGGGTTTCACCTCGCCGCGCTCGACCTGCGCCAGCACAGCCGGCTCCACGAGTCCGCCGTCGCCGACCTCCTCCGGCGCTCCGGCGTCGAGGCCGACTACGCCGCGCTCGACGAGGACGCCCGTCTGGCGCTCCTCACGCGCGAGCTTCAGAACCCGCGTCCGTTTATACGCCTCGGGGGCGATGTCGACGCAGACACCGACCGCGTGCTGGCGCCCCTCCGCGTGGCCAAGGCGGCCATCGAGGCCGAGCCCGAGTCGATCGGCAGCTACATCATCTCGATGACGGACGCCGTCAGCGACGTGCTGGAGGTGCTCTTGCTGGCGAAGGAGGTCGGCCTGTGGCGGATGACCGAGGGCGTCGTGGAAAGCCCGCTCGACGTGGCGCCCCTGCTCGAAACCATCGCCGACCTCGAAGCGGGGCCGACCCTGCTGGCGTCGCTGTTCGAGAACGAGGTCTACGCGGCGCACCTGGCCGCGCGCGGGCGGATGCAGGAGGTGATGCTCGGCTACTCCGACTCTAACAAGGACGGCGGCTACTGGCAGGCCAACTGGTCGCTCCACAAGGCGCAAGGCGCCATCGCCGAAACGTGCCGAGACGCAGGCGTGGACTTGCGCTACTTCCACGGCCGCGGCGGCACCGTCGGCCGCGGCGGCGGGCGTGCGGGGCAGGCCATCCGGGCCATTCCGCCAGCGGCGCAGACGGGGCGCATTCGGTTCACGGAGCAGGGCGAGGTGATCTCGTTCCGCTACGCGCTGCCGGGCATCGCGCGGCGCCACCTGGAGCAGATCGTCCACGCCCAGCTCACGGCCGTCGCCGAGGCCGACCGCCAGCGGGCAGACCCCCGCGCCGAGGCCCACGACCTCATGGAGCGCCTCGCCGACCGGTCGATGGAGGCCTACCGGGCACTCATCGACGCGCCGGAGTTCTGGCCGTGGTACAGCACGGCGACGCCCATCGCGCACATCGCGCGCCTCTCCATCGCGTCCCGGCCGATCTCGCGCAAGGGTATGGCCGAGCTCGACTTCGAAGGGCTCCGCGCCATCCCGTGGGTCTTCTCGTGGACCCAGCCGCGGTTCACGGCGCCGGGCTGGTACGGCGTCGGCACGGCCCTGGCCGAGGCCATCACGGGCGACGACCTGCCGACGCTCCGTCAGCTTCAGGACCGGTGGCCCTTCTTCCAAGCCGTCGCAGGCAACACGCTCCGCGAGATGGCGCGCGCGCGCCTGGCCATCGGACGCCGGTACAGCGCGCTCGCGGAGTCCGCCGGCGCTTCGCGCCAGCCGTTCGAGGCCGTCGAGACGGAGTTCGCCCGCGCCGAGGCCGCGCTGCTTCGCGTGGTCGGGCGAGACACCCTGCTGGACCCGACCCGCGCGATCGCCGCCACGATCCGCTACCGCAACCCGGCGACGGACGTGCTCAACCTGATCCAGCTCGACCTCCTGCGCCGCTGGCGCTCCGGCGCGGACGGCGACGACACCGCCCGGGCGCTGTTGCTGTCGGTCAACGCCATCGCCGCCGCGATGCAGTCGACGGGATAGCCCATCGAGGGCCCGCTGGCGCTCGGACCGGTCGGTCGCCAGCGGGGTCAGGCCGAGGTCACGGCGCGCCGCTCGATCGGCGTCGACAGGATCATCTGCGTGACCGGCTCGCCGAGGGGCAGCAACCGGTCGATGAGGGCCTCTAGAGCCGCCATCGAAGAGACCGCGACGATCATCAGGAGCGACGAGCTCCCCGTGGTCCGGTGGCACACCAGGACCTCGTCGAGCGCCTGGATCTGTTCGAGGCTCCGCCCATACCGGGCACGGTCGACCTGGAGATGCAGCACGGCGCGGACGGGCCGTCCGAGGCGCGTGAGGTCCACGGCAGCATGGTAGCCCGTGATGAGGCCGCTGCTTTCGAGGCGGGCGACGCGCTCCGACACAGCAGGCGGCGAGAGGCCGACGCGCCGCCCGAGCTCGGCGTAGGACAAGCGGGCGTCCTGCTGGAGCTCCCGGAGGATATGGTGGTCTATCGCATTCATGGTCGATGGATCGACGATCTGAGACTGCAATATGAATCCGATCGACGGTAGAACCCCCTGATTGCCGTCGATTCACTCTGGAGTCTCCCAGCTGGCGCAGACTACCATGACGGTGTCTTCACCGTGACGACTGTGATCGAAACCCTGCCCTCCGTCCGAGCGCCTCGCGGAACCGACCTGAGTTGCCGGGGCTGGCACCAGGAGGCCGCGCTCCGGATGCTCATGAACAACCTCGACCCCGAGGTCGCCGAGCGGCCCGAGGACCTCGTGGTGTACGGCGGTTCTGGCAAGGCCGCACGAGACTGGCGGTCGTTCCACGCCATCGTGGACACGTTGAAGCGGCTCCGCGACGACGAGACGCTTCTCGTTCAGTCGGGCAAGCCGGTCGGCGTGTTCCGGACGCACGA
>JBCDLV010000160.1:0-7941 GCA_038744895.1 Bacteroidota bacterium
CATTCCTAGGGGAATACGTCGCGCAATCGGTACGATCGTGCGACAACCGGGGCGAGAGAGACGGAGAACGCCGGAGAACGGTCTGGCCCTGGACGTGGCGGAGAGGACACCCTTGACACCATGCGCTCCACACACGTCCTCGGCGTCCGGTTCGATGCCCTCTCTGTCTCCGATGTGGCTGACCAAGTCGCCGACTGGGCCTCCGCTGGCGACGCGCGAACGGTCCTGTTCTCAGGTGCCCACGGCACCATCGAAGCCCAGGACGACCCCAGCTTTCGCGCCGCCCTCAACAGCGCCGACCTGAACGTTCCCGACGGCATGAGCGCCGTGCGCGCGATGCGTGCCCGAGGACTCCGACAGGACGACCGCGTCTACGGCCCGGACACCACGCTGGCGGTGCTCCAGCGCGCAGCGGAGCGGGGCCTTCCGGTGGCCCTGTATGGCTCCACCGACCGCGTGCTGGCACTTCTGAAGGAGCGCCTTCCGGCCCGCGTGCCGGCCCTCCAGATCGCCGACGCCATCTCGCCGCCGTTCCGTCCGCTCACGGACGAGGAGGACGCGGCTTACGCCAGCAGGCTCCGAGCGTCGGGGGCTCGCATCGTGCTGGTCGGCCTCGGGTGCCCACGCCAGGAGCGCTGGTGCATCGACCAGGCCGATGCCGTCGGCGCCGTCTGTCTCGCGGTGGGCGCCGCTTTCGACTTCCACGCGGGGCTCCTCCGCCAGGCGCCACGCTGGATGCAGCGGGCGGGCCTGGAATGGGCCTTCCGTCTCGCGGTCGAGCCTCGCCGTCTCTGGCGCCGCTACGCCCGCATCGTCCCCCGTTTCCTCGTCGGTGACGTCCTCGAACGGTTCCGGCTGCCCAGACCGAACCGTCCCAACAGCCCGTCGGCACGGCCCTCGCCCGCTGGCGCCTGACCCCACTCTTCGTTAGCGCTCACTCCCATGACACTCGACCACGACCCCTCGCAGACCCGCGTTCTCGTCACCGGTGCTGGTGGCTTCATCGGACACCACCTCGTCAACTACCTCAAGGACAAGGGCTACTGGGTCCGCGGCGTCGACATCAAGGCGCCCGAATTCGAGGCCACTCGCGCCGACGAGTTCGACCTGCTCGACCTTCGCCGCTGGGATGCCTGCCTCGACGCGCTCCGCACGGCACCCGACGGGCAGGGCATCGACCATGTCTACGCACTTGCAGCCGACATGGGCGGCATGGGGTTCATCTCGGCCAACCACAGCCTGATCCTGCACAACAACGTCCTCATCAATACCCACACGATCGAGGCCGCGCGCAAGGCTGGCGTGAGCCGCTACTTCTACACGTCGAGTGCGTGCGTCTACCCGGAGCATCTCCAGACCGAGGCCGATGTGGTTCCGCTCAAGGAGGACGATGCCTACCCGGCGGCTCCGCAGGATGCCTATGGCTGGGAGAAGCTCTTCACCGAGCTGCTCTGCCACTACTACGCGGGCGACTACGGCATGGAAACGCGGACCGTCCGCTTCCACAACGTCTACGGCGAGAACGGAACCTGGGACGGCGGCCGCGAGAAGGCGCCAGCGGCCATGATGCGGAAGACCGCTGCCGCCAAGCTTCTCGGTGGCAAGGAGGGCGATCCGTCCCACGCCAGCGGCACCCCGACCGTCGAGATCTGGGGCGATGGCGAGCAGACGCGTTCGTTCATGCACGTCGACGACTGCTGCGAGGGCGTGTACCGGCTCATGATGTCGAATTACCGCGAGCCGCTCAACCTGGGCCGCGACCGCATGGTCACCATCAACGAGCTGTGCGACATCGCGGCCGATGCTGCGGGCATCCAGGTCGTCCACGAGCACGTCGACGGTCCGATGGGGGTTCGCGGCCGAAACTCCGACAACACGCGACTGCGCGAGGCACTCGGGTGGGAGCCGTCGATCACCCTCGAAGAGGGGGTCGCGCGGACCTACGCCTGGATCGAAGATCAGCTGCGCGAGCGCCTTGAGGCCGACGGAACACTCCCGCGCGTCTCCGGCGACGGCGTGCACCGCCAGCCGGTTCTCGCCGAGTAGTTCTTCCGCGCCATGTGCACGCGCGGCTGGGCACTGAGGCTCGGCCGCGCGTTTCACATATGCACCCGACAGACAGGTAAGGTCCCACATAGCGGCTTCGTCTGTCTCTACGCAATAAAAAGGGGCACACAGTCCGTGCATAGCCCTCTTGTTTCAAATAGCTTCCCCACGCATTCCCCCTCTGGCAATCCGATGGCAATCCCCCGATCCGCCCTCAAGAGCGCTCCGTTTGAGTTCGAGACCATCTCGAAGAAGGAGGCTCGAGACCGACGCAGCACGCGAGCGACACGTCGTAGCAAATACAGCCCGATTGGCGCCCGCTTCCTGAACCTTGGAGAGAACGACGTTCTGGTGTTCCAGGCAGGTAAGAACGAGGTGCAAGGCGTCCGCAACTACATGCGGCGCAACTTCCGCGGCGAGCACAAGGTGAACAGCCGCCGCCTCGAGAACGACATGTACGAGGTCCACATCTCGCGCGCCTAGCTCCCGCGCGCTACCCGCTGGCGAGGCCGTTCGGTTCAGACCGAACGGCCTCGTTTCGTTGGCACGTTCCCGACCCCTCACGGCGGACTAAACCCAACGAACGGGTCTGTGGAACGAGAATGGTCGGTGGCATGGCTTAAACGTCCGCTAGCCATGCGCATCCTCCTAACCGGCCACGAGGGCTACATCGGCTCTGTCCTCGCCCCCATCCTTCGCAGCGCCGGCCACGAGGTGGTCGGCCTCGACGCCAGCTGGTTCGCAGCGTGCGTCTTCGGCCGCCAGCCGGCGCTCATCGAAGCCCGGCGACTCGATGTCCGCGACGTCACGCCAGACGCGCTCGACGGGTTCGATGCCGTCGTCCACCTCGCCAACCTGTCGAACGACCCGCTCGGCAACCTGAGCCCCGGCCTGACGGAAGCCATCAACACCGAGGGCAGTGTCCGGCTGGCGCAGCTGGCGCGAGAGTCAGGCGTGGGACGGTTCGTGTTCGCCTCGTCGTGTAGCCTGTACGGAGCGGCCGGGCAGGACGCCGTGACCGAAGAGGCCCTGTTCAACCCGGTCACCCCGTACGGAAAGGCCAAGGTGGATGCCGAGGCTGGCATCCTGCCCCTCGCATCGGACGGGTTCTCCCCCGTCTTTCTGCGCAACGCGACCGTCTACGGCGTCTCGCCGAGGCTCCGGTTCGACCTCGTGGTCAACAACCTGACGGCGTGGGCCGTCTCCACCGGAGCGATCCGAATGCTCTCCGACGGAACTCCCTGGCGCCCACTGGTCCACGTCGAAGACGTGAGCCGTGCCGTGCTGGCGGCTGTCGAGGCCCCGCGCGAGGCAGTCCACGGGCAGGCCTTTAACGTGGGCCGCGACGGCGAGAACTACCAGATCCGAGACGTCGCCTCCATCGTGGGCGAGGAGGTGCCCGACTGCGAAGTGACCTTCGCCGACGGCGCCTCGCCCGACGTGCGCAGCTACCGCGTCAGCTTCGCGAAGATCGCGGAGCGCTTGCCCCGCTGGCGACCGACCTGGACCGTGCGAGACGGCGTTCGCCAGGTGCGAGACGCGCTCACGGGCGTGGACCTGCCGCCGCAAGTGTTCGAGGGGCCGGCGTACTCCCGCATCGCGCACCTCCAGTCGCTGCTCGACGGTGGAGACCTCCGGCCTGACCTGCGGTGGGCAGCACCGTCGGGCGACGGGTCCGCGACAGCGGCGCGTCCCGTGGTCTCCACAGAGTGACCGCCGAGTCTCTGACTGACAGGCTTTTCGACCTCTGCTTCCTCGCCTTCCATGCAGGTTCTCGATTCTCCTCGCACGCTCGCCGCGACGCTCCCCGACGACGCTCCGGACCAAGGGTTTGCGTGCCGCTCGTGCGGGACGCCGCTGCGCTACTCCGTCGTCGACCTCGGGTCCAGCCCACCCTGCCAGAACGTGGTGCGCCCGGACCAGCTGGCGAAGGGCGAGACGCACTACCCGCTCCACGCCTTCGTCTGCCACGAGTGCTCGCTGGTCCAGATCGATGAGGTGGTCCCGCCGGAGGCCATCTTCGAGGGGGAGTACGCCTACTTCTCGTCTTACTCCGACTCATGGGTCGCCCACGCGGGCCGCTACGTCGATGCCGTCGCAGAGCGATTTGGGCTGGGCGAGGACTCGCTGATGGTCGAGATCGCCTCGAACGATGGCTACCTGCTCCAGCATGCCGTGGCGCGCGGCATCCCCTGCCTCGGCGTCGAGCCGGCGGCCAACGTCGCGGCGGCGGCCCGCCAGCGGGGCGTGCCGACGCGCATCGCCTTCTTCGGGGAGGACGAGGCGCGAGCCATGGTCGCCGAAGGCCTCCGCGCCGATGTGATCGCGGCCAACAACGTGCTCGCCCACACGCCCCACCTCAACAGCTTCGTCGCAGGCCTGGCGGTCCTGCTGGCGGCAGATGGCGTGGCCACAGTCGAGTTTCCCCACCTCGTCCGCCTGATCGACGAGAACCAGTTCGACACGATCTACCACGAGCACTTCTCGTACTTCTCGTTCACCGCCGTCGAGCGCGTGTTCGCGCGCCACGGCCTGGTGCTGTTCGACGTCGAGGAGTTGCCCACGCACGGGGGATCGCTCCGGATCTACGCGCGCCACGCATCGGACCGCTCCAAGCCGGTCACAGACCGCGCGCGCCAGCTGGCGGCGGACGAAGCCGAGTGGGGCGTCGACGACCTCGCGACCTACGCGAGATTCGCCGAGCAGGTGCGCGAGACCAAGCGCGGCCTGTTGGACTTCCTGATCGCCGCACGCCGAGAGGGCAAGACGGTCGTTGGCTACGGGGCGCCGGGCAAGGGCAACACGCTGCTCAACTACTGCGGCATCCGGACGGACCTGCTGGACTACACCGTCGACCGCAATCCGTACAAGCAGGACACCTACACGCCCGGCGCCCGGATTCCGGTGTTCGCGCCCGAGCGCATCGCCGAGACCCGCCCCGACTACGTGCTCATCCTGCCGTGGAACCTCCGCGACGAGATCGCAGCCCAGATGGCGCACGTCCGCGACTGGGGCGGCCAGTTCGTGGTCCCCATTCCCCACGTCGAGGTGTTTTGACCCTCCGCTGGCGACCGAGCGCCAGCGGGCCATGCCATGACCATCGAGCCGACCCTGATCGCAGGCTGTGCCGTCGTCCGCCCGGAGCGGCACGCCGACGACCGGGGCTACTTCGCGCGGACCTGGGACGGCGCCGACCTGGCGGCGGCCGGCCTGACGGACGCCGTCGCGCAGTGCTCTACCTCGTTCAACCACCGCGCGGGGACGCTCCGCGGGATGCACTACCAGGCGGCCCCGCACGAGGAGGCCAAGCTGGTGCGCTGCACGCGAGGTGCCGTGTTCGACGTGTGTCTCGATCTCCGGCCGCGGTCGGAGACGTTCCGCCAGTGGCACGGCGAGACCCTGACGGCCGAGAACGGCGTGGCGCTCCACATCCCGGAGGGGTGTGCCCACGGCTTCCTGACGCTGAAGGACGAGAGCGAGGTCTTCTACACGATCTCGGTCCCGTACGCCCCCGACGCTGGCCGAGGCGTCCGCTTCGACGACCCCGCCTTCGGCATCGAGTGGCCCGCGGAGATCCGCGTGATTCACCCCCGCGACGCGGGCTATCCCCTCGTCGACGATCGAAGCCATGCGTAGTGGCAGTCCCCCTCCTGGCAGTCGGCCCCGTGTGACGGTCGTCATCCCGGTCTACAACGGGATGCCATACCTGCCGGAGACAGTGGATTCCGTGCTGGCGCAGACCTACGCGTCGTTCCTGCTGCTGCTCGTCAACGACGGGTCGACGGACGGGAGCGCGGCCTACCTGGACTCGCTCCGGGATGAGCGCGTGCAGGTGTGGCACAAGGAGAACACAGGCCTCTGCGACACGCTCAACCGGGCGATTCGCTCGTGCGAGACGGAACTCGTCGCCCGACTCGACCAGGACGATGTCTCGGTGCCGACCCGGCTGGCGGAGCAGGTGGCCTACCTCGATGCGCACCCCGAGACGGACTGCGTGCTGACGCAGGTGTCGCGGATATCGAGCAGCGGGCGCGAGTTCGCCGCGTACCGAACCGGAGACGACACCCACGCGCAGCCGTACGACTCCAGCGTGTTCGGGTGCATCGCAAACAGCACGCTCATGATCCGCCAGCGGGCCTTCGAGGCGGCCGGCGGTTACCGCCCGGAGCTGTACCCGGCCGACGACTACGACCTGTTGCTGAGGCTCGAAGAGCGCGGCCGGACGGTCGTCCTCAACGAGCCACTCGTGAAGTACCGGGTGCACGAGGAGGCCGGTACCTTTGCGACATTTGCCGAGATGGATGTCCTGACCGCCTATGCCGAGGCGGCCAGCCGCCAGCGGGCGCACGGCCAGCGGGAATTGCCTCTGGAGGAGTTTCGACGCCAGTACGCGCAGGCCGCATGGCCGTCCAGGCTCGGCCGGGCGGCGTCGCGTCGCGGGCGCCGGGCGTTCCGCCGGGCGGGCGCGCGAATCGGCGAGGGCCAGCTCGTGCAGGGCGCCGGGGACCTGATGACCGCCGTCCTGCTGGCGCCGGTGTTCTCGGTCGACCGGCTGACAGGGCTGGTCGGCGGCGCGAAGTCGAGGTAAGTCGGGTGGTTGAGCTGGCTTTGACGAGGCGCCTTGCCACACCAACGTTATGGCGCTAGCTTGGAAGCACGAGTTCGGCCGCCTCGCGGCCACCGACTCGGGTTGAGCACGCCCAGCCCCGCCCTCCAGGGCGAGCTCCCCGACCGAGCGCCCGACGGCCCCCCGTCGGGCGCTCTTTTGTTTGCGGAGCACCGCACTGAGAACGCTACCTTGACGCGTCCTCCCCCCAGACACCTCCGTGGCGCTCTCCTACACGCTCCGCGAAGGAATTGCCGGCTTTCGCCGCGCCAAGCTGGCCGCGGCCACCAGCGTGGCAGCCCTTGCGATCGCCCTCGTCCTCATCGGCATCTTCGCCCTGCTCGGGTGGCAGGGGCAGAACGTGGCGGAGTCGCTGCGCCAGCGGGCCAGCGAGGTCGAGGTGTTCCTCGACGACGGCGCCGAGGCAGAAGCCATCAGCCGCATCGGCGAGCGCCTGCGCCAGGTGGCCGGCGTCGACTCGGTGCGCTACGTGTCGCAGGAGGAGGCCGCGGCCATCTTCCGCGAGGCCTTCGGCGAGGGGGCGGATCTTTACGACGACGCGGAGTTCCTCCCGGCCAGCTATCGCGTGCGCCTCGGATCGGCGTACGCGCAACCGGATTCGCTGGCGTCGCTGGCGGCGCGCGTCGATGCCTGGACCGCCGTCGACGAGGTGGCCTACGACCGCGCCTCCGTCGAGGCCGTCGAGCGCAACCTGGGCGTGTTTCAGACGGTCGGTGCGGGCGTGGCGTTGCTCGTGGTGCTGGCCGCGCTCCTGCTGGTCGGCAACACGGTTCGCCTGTCCATCTACGCGCGTCGAATGCTGATCCGCACCATGAAGCTGGTCGGCGCGACGAACGGATTTATCCGGCGCCCCTTCTTGATCGAGGGGGTGATCCAGGGTGTCGTGGCGGGTGTCGTGGCGGGCCTGGTGCTGTGGGGGCTCTACGACCTGTTCCTCCGATTCGTCCGGTCGGCCGATGGCGGTGCGCAGGCGGTCGGCTGGCCGGGCGGAACGCCGCTGCCGTCGATCGTCGCCGTGATCGCGCTGGGCCTGCTGCTGGGCCTGCTGGCGTCGGGCGTGGCCGTGCGCCAGTACATCCGCCGCGTGAAGCTGAGCTAGGCGCCAGCGACCCTGAGCCGTCCGCTGCGCCAGCGGGGGACGTCGGCGGTTTCGCTGTATGCTGAGGCCCGTCCCACGGGCCGCGCCAGCGGCCCACCTGCATGACCCGGATCGGTGCCCTCCTCGTCTTGCTCCTGGCCGCGTCGTGTGCGTCCAGCCCGATGGGTCC
>JBCDLV010000161.1:0-7908 GCA_038744895.1 Bacteroidota bacterium
CGACCACCGCCAGCGGTTCGTCGGAGGATGGAGGGCGGGGCATGGGTGGCGCGTCCGCCGCGGGTACACGGCGGCGGTCGGATGGGTGGAGTCTATCGACACCGCCAGCGGCACGGCCGGGCTGGCACGAACGTTGGGAGAGTCCTCTCCCGCTGGCGCTCGTCCCCGCGGCGGCCCGATACCTGGGCCGCGCGGAATCGAAAATCGACGCTTGCCCCTCTTGAAGTGTCTCATCTCTGTCTCCGACCTTCTCCCGCTCGGCACCCGTCGCGCGCCTCGCGCGTTGGGCGCGGCCCGGGCATCCGGCCCGGCGCTCCCCTCTCCCACACGCCGAGCGTTCCCATGAGCCTCGCCACCCGAGCGGTCTACCCCTCCCAGCCCACCCCCCTGCGCCAGCACCTCGACGTCCTCCTGCAGGGGACCGAAGCGTCCGACGGCGAGGGCATCCTGGTCGGCCTCATCGTACCCGACTCCAACCGCCTGTCCGGCGGGCCAGCTTCGGCGCAGGCATACAGCCGCCTGCGGGGGATCGAGGTCGAGACGGTCATCGTGATCTCGCCCAGCCATGACGGGTCGTTCGGGCGGCTCTCGATCTGCCAGACGGACACCTACCGCACGCCACTCGGGGACGTCGCCGTCAACGACCACCTCCGCAACGAGCTCTGCGACGAGGACGACGACATCTACCTCGACGACACCGGCCACTACCACACCGAGGGCGCCGACGTCCAGATTCCGTTTCTCCAGGTCGTCCTGGGCGACGGGTTCAGCGTCGTGCCCATCGTGATGGGCGAGGAGAGCCCAGCCTTCTGCCGAGAGCTCGGCGCCGCCGTCGGCGAGGTGATGCACGGGCGGCGCGCCCTCGTGGTGGGCTCCTGCGACCTACTCCACGCCGACGCCGAGGGGCTAGCGCGGCTCCGCGAGGCTGTCGAGGCCTTCGACGAGAGTGCGCTAATGCACCTGCTCGGGAGCGAGACCGTTGGCATCGAGGGGATGGGCGCCCTCATCACCACCCTGATCGCCACCCGCCGCCGAGGCGCCAGCCGCGCCGAGATCCTGTCGCTCACCGCCCCCGACGCCGACGCGCCGGGGACCCTCGCCGTCGCCCTCTGGCGATGAGAGCGCGCGGGGCCTGCGGCCTCTCCCCCACGGCTCACACCCGATGAACGCCTTCGCCTCCCCCTTCGACATGCCCCGGCCGCCCGTCGCCATCCTCGGCGCCGGCGCCATGGGGCGGGTGTTGGGCCTCCGGCTGGCGGAGGCAGGCTATCCCATCGCGGCCGTCCTGAGCCGCACACCCGGCCCGGCGAACGCACTGGCGCGGCTCCTCGGCGCCCCCGTCAGCGGGGACGACCTCGGGCAGATCCCCGACGTGCCCCTCGTGGTGCTGGCCGTGCCGGACGATCAAATCGCCGACCTGGCGGAGACGCTCCTCGACGCGCCCCGCCCGTGGACCGGCGCCGTCGTGCTCCACACGTCCGGAGCGGTCCCGGCCTCGGCGCTCGGTCCGCTCCGTGAGGCCGGCGCGCGCACGCTGGCGTTCCACCCCCTCCAGACCGTCACGCGCGGCTCCGACGCGAGCGCCCTCGACGGCGTCACCGTTGGCATCGAAGGCGAGCCCGCTGGCGTGGCGGCAGGAGTCGAGTTGGCAGGCCCCCTCGGGCTCCGGTATCTCGTCATCCGCCCCGAGGCGAAGGCGCGCGTCCATCTAGCCGCGGCGATGGCCTCCAACCTGCTCGTGACGCTGCTCGGGATGGTCCAGGAAGTGCTGGCGTCGGTGGATATCGACCGCGCGGAGGCCATGCAGGTCCTGGGCCCTCTCATCCAGGGGACGCTCGAAAACGTCGCCGCGTCCTCACCGGAGGAGGCGCTGACCGGCCCGGTGGCTCGCGGCGACCTCGGCACGCTGCGCCAACACGGCCTCGATCTCCGGAAGCACCTGCCCGCCTTCGTGCCTGCGTATGCCGCGCTCTCCGTCGAAACGGTCCGGCTGGCGGTTCGGTCGGGCGTGCTCGACCCGGACCGCGCCGAGGCCGTACTTCGGCTGATGGAGCAGATGGTCACGATTCCGCTCCCGGACGCCAGCGGGGGGATCCCTGGCTCTGGCGGGCACGCGACGCCCGACCACGAGCCACAACGGCCGCGCGAGCCCGCTGGCGCCGCGATGTAGGCCCGTTTTCGGACGTGGCGTGAACAGACGACGGAGGGCGTGCGACGAGGCCGCCGACTGTTCGTGGAGACGTGTGGGTATCGTATGCGCGGCGCCCCCCGATGCCGTTCTTCGCTGCCTCCCCCTGACAAGTCCCTATGGACTCGACGGATACCCTTCCGAGTACGCTCACCCCAGACACCGTCCGCACACTCGCCGGGCGGAGCGTCCGCCGAGAGTCGGCCGCGGCCTTCCAGGCCCTGCTGGCGGCCTCCTCCGAGGCGGTCCGCGCCCTGCGCAAGCCGCTCGCGGACGCGTCCAGCGCCGCGCTGAGCCTGCGCCAGCGGGAGACGGTCGAGGCCGTCGCCAGCGACCTCCGCGACACGCTCGCGGCGCTCGATGCCGGGGTCTCTGACCAAGCGCGCTGCCTGGGCCGCCGCCGAACCTCCGACATCGTCCGCGCGCTGCGTCCGACGCCGGGGTGGCTACCGCGACTCCGGGAGCGAGCCGCCGATTTCTCGGCCGTCGGTAGCATCACGCCGACGTGGGTCGCGGCCTCTGCCACGGCTGTGGATGCACTCGGGCAGACGGCCGAGCACGTCGCGACGCTGGCGGCTGCCCAACCGGCGCCGTCCTCCGCCCACAGGCTGGGGCAGTTGGTCGCCGACCACCTGCGCGCCGGCCGCGACGCCCTGCTGGCGGACGTGGCACGACTGGTGGATTAGGGGACGGACGGGAGACGGAGGACCAGGGACGGGCGCCAGCGGGGTCTGACTCGGCTGGCGGATCGGCAGGAGTCTGGGGCGCCTCTGGAGAGGAGACGGCAGACGCCGAGGATCGTCGCCAGCGTCTGCGTCGCCAGCTGGCGCATGGACCCCCGTCCTCGGTCCCCGTCTTCGGTCCCCGCACGCCGAAGCATCCGCGCAGAATCCGTGCGCCGGGCTCACCGCCTGGGACGGCGCGTAGACTGGCCGACTGACCCGACCGCACCCGATGGCTCTCACCGAACAGGAAGACGTCCGCCGCCAGCACCTCGATGCCCTGCGCGGGGCGGGCGTGGAGCCCTACCCAGCGGCCGAGTGGTCCACGACGCACAGTGCCGCGGACATCCTCGGCACGTACGACGACGACGCGCATGACCCCGAGCAGGAGGGCACCGAGCCGATCCGCGTGACCGTCGCCGGGCGGATGCTGACCAAGCGCGTCATGGGCAAAGCCGCGTTCTTCCACCTCGCCGACGAGTCGGGCCAGATCCAGATCTACGTCAAGCGCGACAACCTCCCCGAGGGGTTCTACAACACGGTCTTCAAGCGCCTCCTCGACACCGGCGACTGGCTCGGCATCGAGGGCACCGTCTTCCGGACGCGCATGGGCGAGGTCACCGTCGAGGCGGAGCGCCTGGTGCTCCTCAGCAAGAGCCTCAAGCCGCTGCCGGTCGAGAAGACGGTCACGGACGAGGAAACAGGCGAGACGCGGACGTTCAACGAGGTCTCGGACCCTGAATTCCGCTACCGCCAGCGGTACGCGGATCTGGCACTCCACCCGGAGGTCCGCGACGTGTTCAAGACGCGGCACCGGATCGTCCGCACGATCCAGGGGTTCCTGGACGACGCGGGCTACGTCGAGGTGGAGACGCCGGCGCTCCAGCCGCTCTACGGCGGCGCCGCGGCGCGGCCGTTCACGACGCACCACAACGCGCTGGACATGCCGCTCTTCCTCCGCATCGCGGACGAGCTATACCTTAAGCGGCTCCTCGTAGGCGGGTTCGAGGGCGTCTACGAGATCGCGAAGGACTTCCGCAACGAGGGGCTCTCGCGGTTCCACAACCCGGAGTTCACCATGCTGGAGCTCTACGTCGCGTTCAAGGACTACGACTGGATGATGGGCCTCGTGGAACGGATGTTCGAGGCCGTCGCACGCGAGGTCCACGGCGCGACCGACGTGCCACGCACCCTCGACGGAGAGACGCACACGCTGTCGTTCGCCGCGCCCTTCGCGCGCATCCCCATCTTTGATGCCATCGCGGAGGCCACCGGGCACCAGCTGTACGACGGCGAGCGCGTGGCCGACCGCGACACCATCGCCGACGCCGCGCGCAGCCTCGGCATCGAGGTCGACGACTCGATGGGCGTCGGCAAGCTGGTCGACGAGATCTTCGGCGAGGCCGTCGAACCGACGCTCCTCCAGCCGACGTTCATCACGGACTACCCCGTCGAGCTGTCCCCGCTGGCGAAACGCCACCGTTCGAAGCCGGGCCTCGTGGAGCGGTTCGAGCTGATCGCGGGCGGCAAGGAGCTGTGCAACGCGTTCAGCGAGCTCAACGACCCGCTCGACCAGCGCCAGCGGTTCGAGGCGCAGGCCGGGCTGGCCGCCGCCGGCGACGACGAGGCCACGCGCGAGATCGACGAGGACTACCTGCGCGCGCTGGAGTACGGCATGCCGCCCGCGGCCGGCCTCGGCGTCGGCATCGACCGGCTGGCGATGCTGATGACCGACCAGCCCTCGATCCGCGACGTGCTGCTGTTCCCGCTGCTGCGCCCGGAGAGCGAGCCGCCGGTCTACCGCTGTTCCGTGAAGGGACCTTCCTCGTTTCTGGAATCGTTCGCCGAGGCTGTCAACGAGAGGGCAATGAGAGGGTTCTATCTCATGGAGCTGGCAAGCGACGCATCCTCGTTCAGCGGTGGAGTCGGTCCGGGCCCACACCCGACTGACGAACTGATGGTCTCAGTCAATCGGTCGGTTCGCGAGCAGCACGTGCCATACTTCGTCAGAGCAGCGGTGGATTGGTACGCGGAAGCGAATAGCCTCGATAGCCAGGGAGTGACGGTCAAGTACGTAGACGAGACGGAGGAGACCGAGGCAGGTCGGATGATCCAAGAAGCTTTGGAGTCCAACACAGGTAAGTCATCCTGAGCGGAGGGCGGAGCCCGAAGTCGAAGGATCTCAGCGCGACGTGTCGTTCGTAGCCTCCGTTGGCAGCAGCCGCCAGCGGGTGGCGCCGAGATCCTTCACTTCGTTCAGGATGACATGAGTGGAAGGCACCGCTCGTACTGGGTGTACATCCTCGCGAGTAAGACACGCGTACTCTATGTCGGTATGACAAATGATCTCGCACGGCGAGTGGCGGAGCACCGGGCAGGTGAAGGCGGGGCGTTCACGAAGCGGTACCGTGTCCGACGTCTCGTCTACTGTGAGGAGCACCCTGATCCGCGCGACGCCATCGCCCGGGAGAAGCGAATCAAGGGGTGGACGCGAGAGAAGAAGCTCCGCCTGGTCGAGGCGCGCAACGCCGGCTGGCTGGACCTCGCGCCTCCCAGAGCCTAACCGGCCCCGCTTGACGCGTGGACGCCAGCGGAGCCTGAGCGCCAGCGGAGGCGGCTACTGGTCCTCGGCGTTGTCGCCCAGGTCGATGTTCTCGTCTACGGTGTCGGCTACGTCCTGAGCCGCACCCTCGATGGCTTCGCCGGCGTCTTGGGCCGCGCCTTCGATGGCCGCGCCGGCCTCTGCGGCGCCAGCCTCTAGGTCGTCGCCGAGACGCTCCAGCCCGGCCTCGGCATCGGCGGCGGCGTCTTGGGCCGCGGCCTCCGCCTCGTCGTCGAAGCCGATCTCCGTGTCGACGTCGGTGTCGCCGTCGGATTCGACCTCTCGCTGGGTCTCGACCTCGCAGCCCACCAGGGGCGTGACGCCGATGAAGAGGAGCAGTAGGAGCGCGCGGAGCATGGACGTGTGGGGAGATGGGCTAGCTCCGACGCCACGGCCGACCTGGAGATCCCGACGGGTACCACGGCCGCGGCGACGCCTCTCCCGCTGGCGGTTGCCCTGCGCCAGCGGGATCGAACTGGGCGGCCCCCTGACTTCCCCGCGTCACCCGGGGCGCCGAGTCTTGCGGCGTGACCCGCAAGATCCTCCACATCGACATGGACGCGTTTTTCGCGTCCGTCGAGCAGCGCGACGACCCGTCGCTACGCGGGCGGCCCGTGGTCGTCGGCGGACGCAGCCGGCGCGGCGTGGTAGCGGCCGCCAGCTACGAGGCCCGCGCGTACGGCATCCACAGCGCCATGCCGATGGCGTGGGCGCTGAGGCGGTGTCCCGACCTCGTCGTCGTGCGCGGACGGTTCGGGGCGTACCGCGAGGCCAGCCAGGCCGTCCGCGCCGTGTTCGCGCGCTACGCGTCGCTCGTCGAGCCGCTGTCGCTGGACGAGGCCTACCTCGACGTGACCGACCCGCTGGCGGGGCCGCCGTCCGGCACCGTGATCGCCCAGCGTATCCGCGACGCGATCCGGGCCGAGACCGGGCTGGCGGCGAGCGCCGGCGTCTCGTTCGGGAAGTTCCTCGCCAAGACCGCCTCCGGCCTCGCCAAGCCCGACGGCCTCCGCGTCATCACGCCCGCGGAGGCACCCGCCGTCCTCGCCTCGCTCGCCGTCGAGGACTTCCACGGCGTCGGCCCGGCGACCGCGCGGCGGCTGCGAGCCCTCGGCATCGCGACCGGCGCCGACCTGCTGGCGTGGCCACCGGGCGAACTCGAAGAGCGGATGGGCAAGACTGGCGCGTGGCTGGCACGCGTCGTGCGCTGCCAGGATCACCGCCCCGTGCGCCCGCACCGCGAGCGGAAGTCAGTCGGCTGCGAGCGGACGTTCCGCCACGACGTGCGCGGCACCGACGCCCTCCGCGAGAAGCTGGCGCCCATCGCCGCCGAGCTGTCGCGGCGCCTCGACCGCCACGAGTGCAGCGGGCGCACCGTCACGCTCAAGCTCAAGAGCGCCGCCTTCGAGATCGCCCAGCGGTCGGTCACGCTCGGCGCACCGGTGGCCACCGAGGGTGAGCTGATGGGCGTCGGGCGAGCGCTCCTCGACCGCCCCGGACCGCCGGCGTACGCCGTCCGCCTGATCGGCCTCGCCGTCTCCGGCCTCGTGCCCGCTGGCGCCGACCGCCAGCTGGCGTTCCCCTTCGCCGTCGGCGCGGACGATGAGGTCCAGAACTCCTCGCCGGTCGGCCTATACTGAGGCGTGTCCTTCCCCAGACCCATGCACCGCCTGTTCCTTCCGCTCGCCCTCCTGCTGGCCGTCTCCGCCAGCGCACAGGACGATCCCCTCGCCTACCAGACGCCCGCGCCCGAGCTGGCCGCCCTCGTCGACGCGCCGCGCACGCCGGCCGTCTCGCTGAGCCCCGACCGCTCGATGATGGCCCTGCTGGCGCGCCCCAGCCTGCCGCCCGTCGCCGAGTTGGCCGAGCCCGAGCTGGGCCTCGCCGGCATCCGCGTCAACCCGCGCACGAACGGACCGAGCCGCGCCAGCGGGTTCACCGGCGTCGCCCTCCAGGCCGTCGACGGGGATGGCTCGCGCCGGGCCGTGACCGGCTTCCCCGACGACGCGCGCATCCGCAGCGCCTCCTGGAGCCCGGACGGCATACACATGGCCGCCCTCGTGGACCGCGTCGACCGGATCGACCTCTACGTCGTCGACGTGAGGACGGGCACGGCGCGACGCGCGCTGGACGCAGCCGTCAACGACGCCGCACCTGGCGCCTCGTACCGCTGGCTCCCCTCCAGCGACGGCCTCGTGGTGCGGACCGTGCTCTCGGGACGCGGCGCCGCGCCAGCGGAGCCGACCGCTCCGGAGGGCCCCGTCGTCCAGGAGTCCATGGGCCAGGCCGCACCCGCACGGACCTTCCAGGACCTCCTGGAGGACGCTCGCGACGAGGCGCTCTTCGACCACTACATGACGAGTGAGATCGTCGCCGTGGGCCTCGACGGGAGCACG
>JBCDLV010000162.1:0-7899 GCA_038744895.1 Bacteroidota bacterium
ATGACCGACCCCGACTGGCGCCAGCGGTTGACGCCCATGCAGTACCGCGTTCTCCGCGAGGGAGCCACGGAGCGAGCGTTCACCGGGGCCTACCACGACGAGAAAACGCCTGGCCTCTACCGCTGCGTGGGGTGCGGCGCGAGTCTGTTCGAGAGCGGCGACAAGTACGACAGCCGAAGCGGGTGGCCGAGCTTCACGGAGGCCGTCGGCGACGCAGTCCATCTCCGAGACGACCGGTCCCACGGGATGCGGCGGATCGAGGTCGTCTGCGCGTCGTGCGATGGCCACCTGGGCCACCTGTTCGACGACGGCCCGCGAGACCGTGGAGGCCTACGCTACTGCATCAACTCCGCAGCGCTCACGCTCGATGCCGCTAGCGGCCGCGAAGCCAGCTGACGGGGTTGGACGGCGCGCCATTCTGGTAGAGCGCGAAGAACAGCGACGAGCCCCGCCGCTCGCCAGCGGTGCCGGACCGCCCGAGCGCTTGCCCTGCTCGAACGGACTGTCCCTGCCGGACGGAGACCCCGGACAGGTTGCCGTAGAGGGTTACGAACTCGCCATGGGTCACCATCACGTAGGTCCCGTAGGTGGGGATGGCGCCGACGCGCTGGACCGTCCCGGCGAAGACCGACCGGACGCCCGCCGCTGGCGCCGTGGAGATGTCGATGCCGGGTGAGTCGATCTGGGTCCCAGACACGGGGTCTCGTCGGGTCCCGAACGAGCCCGTGATGGTCCCGTCGGCGGGCCAGGGAAGACGGCCGCGGTTCTGACGGAACGAGCCTGTCAGATTCTCGGCGCGGCTCTCCGGAGCCTCTGCGGCAGCGGCAGCCTCTGCCCGTCGAGCCGTTTCCTCACGCCGCTCAGCCTCCGCCAGCCGTGTGGCTGCTGCCTCTTCCCGCTGGCGCTCCGCCTCCGCAGCGGCCTCGGCCTGCTGGCGGGCGATTTCCTGCTGACGCGCTTCCTCGCGCTGGATCTCGGCCTGGCGCTCGGCTTCCCTCTGGCGCTGAGCGAGGACCTCTGGGTCCTCGCCGCGAGGCGTCGGCCGACGTCGGAACTGCTCGGCCTCCCGGGCGCGCTGTGCAGCGATGTTGGCGCGGCGCTGGGCCTCTCGAGCGCGCTCCTCCTCCGCTAGGCGGGCCGCCTCGGCGCGTTGGCGTTCGAGCTCGGCGGCCCTGGCTTCGCGTGCGGCGCGTTCCGCCTCTTCCCGCGCGATGCGTTGGGCCTCGGCTTCGCGGGCTTCGGCTTCGGCCGCTGCCGCTCGGCGACGCTCCTCAGCTACCAGTTCGCGGACGACGCCTTGGAGGGCGGATGCGTCGCGCCTCCGCTGGCGCAGTTCGCGTTCGAGCCGGCTGCGCCGCGTGCGCAGGTTGTCCACCATCGTCGCCCGTTCGAGTCGTCGGCTGGAGAGCTGGTTTCGTTCGGCCTGACCTTGTTGGATCAGCCGCTGGGTCTCTTCGAGGGACTGGCGGACCGTCTGCTCGCGGACGCGCATCTCGGACGATTTGAACGCGATCCGTTCCACCTGGCCGCGACGCCGTTGAGCGAACTGCTGGAGGTATCGGGCGCGAACCAGCATCTGCGTCACCGACCCAGCGCTCAGGATGAGCGCCAACCCGTTTCGCCGGCCGTGGATGTAGGCATGCCGGGCCCGCTGGCGATACGACCGTTTGGCCTGTTCGATCTCCGTTTCGAGTCGCTCGATCGACCGTCGCAGGGTCGTCGTCTCCCGCTCGATGGTGCCGACCTGGGTCTGATAGCCGGAGACGAGCTGTTCTCGCAGCTGGATCTCGGCGTCGATGCTCTCAACAGCGCGGAGTGCGCTCGACTCCTCGCTGCGAGCTCTGCGGACCTGCTCCTCGACTCCCGCGATCTGGGCCTGGAGCCCGGTGAGGCGCCGCTCCGTCTCGACGCGGTCCTGCCCGACGGCGGGTCCGGCGGCCGCCAGCAGGACGAATGAGAGAAGCGCGCGACGCATGGGGGGACGGTGTCGGCTGATGCAGGCTAAGGTAAAGGACCTCGTGTCCTTCTCATCGGATCTCGAACGTCTCGTAGTCGGTCGGCCGGCGGAACCGGAGGCGGAGATCGTCCGGGTTGACGACCAGGCGGCGATGCTCGCCTTCGACGATGGTTCCGTCACGCTCCAGCCGGATCCGTCGGGGAAGCACAACACCGTCGACCGTGTCGAACGCAGAGGCCTCCTGCGTTCCCGACTGGCGGCCACCGGTGTCGAACTCGATCACGCGCACCACGCGCCAGATGGACGGATCGACGTCGTAGGCGCGGCTCGTGCCCGCCGCCAGCCGGCCCGTGAGTCGGTAGCGCCCGTCCTCGGCGACGAGGCTCCAGGCGACATCGTCCTCTGGAATCAGCAGGCCGAGCACGGCGCGCGACACGCGAGCGTCGAGGCTGGCGCCTGGGACCAGAGCGTCGGCTGCCGTGATCGGCCCGATGGCGAACTCGCGAACGAGGCTGTTGACGAGGAACACAGAGTCTGGCGTCACCAGCGCGCGTCCTGCTTGGATGCCGAGCGGGCCACGCACCGTGACGACTGTGGTATCCGACAGCCGAGAGCGCAGGCTGAACGAGGCGTTCTGGCTCTCGTTCGGACTCGTAAACGACAGGTCTCCGTCGGCAGCGATCGACCGCACGGGAGCGACCGAGGCCTCGACCGCTGCGATGATCTGCTCGACGGTGTGGTTCGGATAGCCGACTGGCGTTCCATCGTCGGGTGCGTCGCGAACGAGCTCGGTCGGAACGCAGCCGGAGACGAGAAGGGCGGTGGCGAGAACGGCGAAGGGGCGCATGGAGAGGAGGCTAGGTCTGGAGCACAGCCTCCAACCGCTGGCGGAGCGCGCCGGCTCCGACGGCATCGTCACCGATGAGATCGAGCGCGTCGAGGCCCCGCTGAGCGGCGCTTCTGGCATCGTCGGAGCGGCCAATGGAGGCATACGCCTCAGCCGCACTCGCGAGGATCGAGGGAACAGACCCGAACAGAAGGAGGGCATCGTCCGCCACCTGGGCGGCTCGTGGATCCGCCGTCTCGGCCAACGATCGCAGCGCGAGGTCCCACGCCTCTAAGTCCCGGGGGTTGTCCTCGACGGTGACGAGCAAGGCGTCGGCAGCCTCCGCGTATCGCCCGGCCTCGAAGAGTTCCGTCCCACTGGCGGATGCCACAGGCGTCGTCGACCCGGTCTCGCCCAGATCGTCGAGGCGACGACGAACGGCCGGCTCCGCTGGCGCCAGCAGGGCAGCAGCCTCCGCCTGAGCGAGCGCGTCGTCGGCGTCCCCGGCTCTCTCTGCCAGTACCGACAGCCGGAGCCGGGCCGCGACGGTATCGCCGATGCGGACGAGCTCCTGGAGCACCTCACGCTCGGTCTGCTCATCGGCTTGCGAGGTCGCCAGGTCCAGCAGCGCCAGCAGGGTGTCGAGGTCGTCGGGCGCCAACTGGCGAGCGCGGTCGAAAGCCGCCGTGGCCTCTGTCACCTGCCCGGACGCCTGATAAGCTGAGGCCAGGACGCGCCACACGTCGGGCTGGTCGGGTGCGACGCTCACAGCGCGGTCGGCGAAGAAGACGGCGTCCGCTGGCGATCCGGTGTCGAGGGCGACCTCGGCACGGAGAGCCAGAACCGCTGGGTCGTCCGGCCTCTGTCGCAAGATCAGGTCGAGCGCGCCGACGGCCGTCGAGTCGTCGCCCAGGGCGCGTGCCGTCATGGCGCGAACGAACTGGCCCTGGAGACTCGCGGCCTCCCGAGAGGCGCTCTGTGCGTGTGCCGCTGCGCCAACGGAGGACGCCCAGACGATGATGGCCAGAAGAGTGCGCATGGTGGAAGATCGCAGTCGCTGGGAGGGCGGGGTGCCCAACGCCAGCGTCGTCCCGGTTCGTGCACAGCGCGTTGTCCTCCAGGACGGTCATACGGTGAGCACGATCCGCGACGCAGCCGGTGCAGCGCGTGGTCGTGCAACCGCGATCGTGGCTGCCGCTACGTGTGTGACGTTCGGCCAGGAGCCCGATGAGGAGAGCGTCGCCTACGACGCAGTCCTGTCTTTCCGAGAGCAGCGCCAGCGGAGCCTCGCGCCTGCCGCCGCTGGTGTGCTCTCCGCTGCGGTACATCCAGCGGTTCCGCTCGTGTCGGTCTTTCAAGCGCTGAGACCCTGCAAACGCATCGATGCTGGCTGTTCTGGCCGAGGACAGGCGCTGCCGTGTGGAGGGGTTGCCCTGGAGTTCTGCTCCCCAGCACGCACGACCGGTACCGCGTCTGGAGAGCCGCGTTCGGGATTCGATCAGCCGCGATGCTTGAACGCGGGACAGAGAACGGTGTACACTGGAACGGATGACGACGCGCGAAGCGTTTGCCACAACTGAGCCGGACGCCCGCGTTGGCACGCGGCTTGAGTCACGTCCGCTGGCGCTTCGCCCCTTACTCCCAACCCTTACCTCCTGATGACACGACGTCTCACGCGCGCGCTCGGCGTGCTTGCCCTCCTCGCGTTTGCTACCCCCGCCTTTGCTCAAGCATCGCCCGTCGGCTGCTGGGCCACCGTCGACGACGACGACGGGCAGATCAAGTCCTACGTCAAGGTCTACGCGCAGGGCAGCACGCTCGTCGGCGACATCGTCCGGCTGACCGTCAACGGCGGTCGCTGCGTCGACTGCGCCGATCGCTACGATGGACGCGTTCTCCGCAACGAGCGCATTCTCAGCGGCTTCCAGCGGGATGGCGATCGGTACGAGGGTGGCAGCATCATCGACCCGAAGTCCGGCCGCACGTACAGCGCCGTCATGAACCTGTTGGAGAACAACTCCGACCGCCTCTACCTGCGCGGGTACATCGGCGTCCGCGCCCTCGGCCGGTCACAGACGTGGCGCCGCGCAGCCGCCTCCAACTGCAGCTAGGCTGCGCCAGCGGACCCACCGATTAGCACTCGGTTATGCCCTCCGGCTGCCGTCGCGGCCGGAGGGCTTCTTGTTATCATCACGTCATCGCCAGCGCCGAGGCTGGCGCTAAGCCACGGCTCCGCCGCTCCCGCTTTCCCGACGTCGTCCCCCCACGGCCCGCTGGCGCCACACGCCAACCGCCCCGAAGCGGTACGCACATGAGCGCGCTCGGCGGTCACGTCCTCGTCCTCAACCAAGACTACCAGGCCCTGGCGGTCTGCAGCGTGGAGCGCGCTGTCGGGCTGGTGTTTCTGCAGAAGGCAGAGCTCGTGGAGGCACGGGAGGACCGCGAGCTTAGATCAGTGCGCGCGACGTTTCCGTGGCCCAGCGTGGTACGCCTCAAGCGCTACGTGCGCGTCCCCTACCGGAAAGTCCTGCTGACGAGACGTAACGTGCTCCGCCGCGACGGCCACCGGTGCGCCTACTGTGGTGCGGCCGAGCGCTTGACGATCGACCACGTGATGCCGAAGTCCAGAGGGGGCCGAGACACGTGGGAGAACCTGGTGGCCGCCTGCACACGGTGCAACAACCGGAAGGGCAACCGGACGCCGTCCGAGGCCAAGATGCCGCTACGCACGCGCCCGTTCCGTCCAAGTCACGTCATGTACATGCGGGACCTGATCGGCACAGGGGAGGAGGCCTGGAAGCCGTACCTCTACGCGGCCTAGAGCGCCGCCAGCGTGGGGGCCTCGCCACGACCAGGGATTGAGGTGCGAAGGCACACCCGCCAGAAGTCGGGTCGGGGGTAGCGCTCGCCAGCGGATGGGGAATCCGCCAGCGGGTGGGCCATCGTTGGGTAGCATCTTCAGTCCCCAGTCCCCAGTCCCCAGTCCCCAGTCCCCAGTCCCCAGTCCCCAGTCCCCAGTCCCCAGTCCCCAGTCCCCAGTCCCCAGTCCCCATGACGCTATCGCTTCCCGACGGCCGCGAGGTCCGACCTGGCAAGGTGCTCTGCATCGGCCGCAACTACGCCGCGCACGCCGCCGAGATGGGCAACCCGGACGCGGCCCCGGTGGCCTTTCTCAAGCCGACGACGGCCCTCGTACCTACGGGCGGCGAGGTCGTGCTGCCTCGCCAATCCGAGGATGTTCACCATGAGGTGGAACTCGTCGCCGTTATCGGCACCCGTGGGAAGGACATCGCGGAGTCCGATGCCCTGGGTCACGTCGCAGCCTATGCACTCGGCCTGGACCTGACCGCGCGCGACCTCCAGGCGCAGGCCAAGGCCGACCGCGCGCCCTGGAGCGTGGCCAAGGGCTTCGACACGTTCGCACCGCTCGGCCCGCTGGCGCCGGCCGAGGCGGTCGGTGACCCGCAGGCGCTCGCGATCGCCCTCGCAATCAACGGCGACGTTCGCCAGCAGGGCACGACAGACCACATGATCTATTCGGTCGCTCGCATCGTCAGCTACCTCTCGTCCGTCTTCACGTTGGAGCCTGGCGACCTGATCTACACGGGCACTCCCGAAGGCGTCGGACCGATCCGCAGCGGCGACCGTCTGGAGGCTACCGGGACCCGCCTGCCGCCGCTCACTGTGACGGTGCGCCACGCGGTCGCGGCCACACCCTAGGTTCTCAGTCTCACCATGCGACTCGCCCTCTGCCTCGCCTCGATGCTGCTCGCGACCGGAGGGCTCGCCCAGACGGTCGTCGAGGGGCGCGTCACTGACGTATCGACCGGCGAGACGCTCCCAGCGGCGACGGTCCAGGTCGATGGGACCAGCCGAGGCACGACCACCAACGGCGACGGCGTCTATCGGCTCGTGGTCCCAACTGGCGGCGATACGCTGGTTGTCCGGTTCCTCGGGTACGAGACCGCCCGGCTGGCGATTCCCGACGGCGGCGGCCGGCTCGACGTGGCACTCGCGCCAGCGGTGGCGGCGCTCGGGGAGGCCGTGGTGACAGCGGGCGTCAACCCGGCCGACGACATCATGCGCCGCGTGATCGCACGCAAGGCCCGCTGGCGCTCGGGGTTGGAGACGTGGCAGGCGGAGGTCTACAGCCGACAGACAATTCGCGCTGACGGTCAGGTGGTGGCTGTGATCGAAGGCCAGACGGATGCCTTCTGGGACCGCCAGCGGGGGCTCCGTGAAGTCGTCACCGCGACGCGCCGCACGGGCAACCTGGGCGCTCTGCCGCTCGACGCCTTCACGGCGGCCGACCAGGCGCTCAACCTGTACGACGACGACGTCCCGTTCGGGGGGTACGACCTCCCGGGGCCGACCCACCCCCGTGCGCTCTCGTACTACCGGTTCTCCCTCGACGGCTCTCGCATCCTCGGGACGGACCGCGTCTACGACCTCTCGTTCGCCCCTCGCAACCCGCTGCAACCCGCGCTCGAAGGCTCCCTGTCCGTCTTGGCCGGAGCCAATGCCGTCCTGGCCGTGTCGGCGAGGCCGAGCGACGCGGTCCAATTCCCCCTCGTCAATCAATTCGCCCTCACCCTGGACCAGCAGTTCGCGACGTTCGGGCAGTCCGCCAGCGGGGAGGAGGTTTGGCTGCCCGTCGATTTCCGGATGAGCGGTCAGGGACGGATCGGCAACGCACTGCTCCAGTTCCCGGACATCGGGTTCGCCGTCAACAGCCGGTTCACCGACTTCGCCGTCAACGTGGCCGTCCCGGACTCGCTCTTCGACCAGGACGGGGCGGTCGTCGACTCGGTGTCGGTTGCCGGGTCGGTTCCCATCGTGGGCGTCGTGCCTCTGTCTGCCGAGGAGGAGCGTGCGCTGGCCGAGATCGACTCGACGGAGACCCTCGCCAGTGCGCTCCGGCCGACGGGCCTGCTGGCGCGGTTCGTCCAGATCGGCGGCACCGACGGGTCGTCCTCTGGCGGTGGCGGTGACTCTGCGGGGATCCGTTACAGTGTCGATCCGGCCCTGTGGTACAACCGGGTCGAGGGCGCCCATCTCGGCGGTGAGGCTACGCTGCGAGTCGACCGGCACCGCCTTGCCGGAGCCCTCGGGTACC
>JBCDLV010000163.1:0-7898 GCA_038744895.1 Bacteroidota bacterium
CCGAACTGGCCACGGTTCGCCCCAACGTCGAGCACGACATCTGGCGAACGGCGAAGCATTCGGTCGGCTGGAAGTGGAATGACCTCGTACCCCGCGCGGCGAACGAGGTCGTGGACGCGACCGATGGGGAGCTGCATGTGCTGAGCGAAACGTCCGGAGAAGGTATCTCGCTACCGGTGCGGCTCCTCGACCCACACGCGACACACGCCCGACAGGGCGTCGGCGGTCTTGGTCGCTGGGCCTGGTGCTTCGAACACACCGACGACAGCCGCGCCGGACCCAGACAGTGCTGCCCACCCAGCCCCTCCTGAGAGGAGCGCCTCCCGAACCTCCGCAATGCGCGGATGCGCGCGCTCGACCGGCTCCTGAAAGTCGTTCGTCAGCTCCGACCGCCAGCGGGCCAGATCGTTTGACACGACCGCCGCCGCGAGGTCGGGGCGCCCGCCCTCCGCTGGCGCGACGAGCCGGAACGCGTCAGCGGTGGGCACGTGGACCGTCGGGACGGCCACCACGAGCCAGAACGGACAGCGCCAGGGGGCTCCGCTCGCGTCGACAAGGGGCGCCAGCTGTTCCCCTCGGCCTGTTCCAATCGAGGCCTGCGGGTCGAGGAAGAACGGGACGTCCGAGCCGAGCTCCAACGCCAGCTGGCGACGGTCGGGGTCGGTCACCTCGAGCCCCCACAGGTCGCACAGGAGGCGGAGCGTAGAGGCAGCATCGGATGAGCCTCCGCCCAGGCCGGCTCCGTAGGGGATGCGCTTCTCCAGCGTCAGGGCCGCATGGGGCTCCACGCCGGCCCAGTCGGCCAGCGCGCGTGCCGCGCGAATGACGAGGTTCGAGCCGTCCGTCGGAAGGCGAGGATCGTCCGTGGAGAGTGAAAGATGCGCCGCTGGCGCAGCCGTGAGCGTATCGGCCCACCCGATCGGGAGGAACGCCGTGGCAAGGTCGTGGAAGCCATCGCCGCGGCGCCTCAGCACATGGAGGCCGAGGTTGACCTTGGCCGGCGCCTGAGCGGAGAGCATGTGAGGAGTGGGCAGGGCGCTGGGCGGGGACTCGCCGGGAACCGGTCGCAAACGTACCTTCGGCCACGGTTGCTACGCCTGCTCTCTCCCCGGCGCCCCCATGCCCTTTCCCGTTCGCGGGATCGCTCTGCCCGTGCTCGCTGTCCTCTGCGTGCTCGCGGCACCCTCCGCAACCGCCCAGTTCGTACCCCCGTCGACGGCAACGGTCCGGTCGCCGACGCCTACCATGGCGGGCACGACTGCTCGCACCCCGACGCCCGCGCTCAGCGATGTCGTGCTGCCGGGTCCAGTAGACCCTGAGACGTACATCGTTGGACCTGGCGACGTATTCGTGGTCTCGGTTGGGGGCGGTGGTCTCTCCAGCCCGCCCCGTCAGACAGAGACGGTCGTCACGGCTGAGGGACTTCTGATTGTCCCAGAGGCCGGTACGTTCGAGGCGGCCGGCCGAGCCCTTGCGTCGGTCCGTGCGGAAGCGCGAACCTCACTGCAGCGCCGGTACCGGAACGTCCCGACCGACGTGGCGCTCTCCATTCCTCGCCGGTTCTCGGTCTATGTCTCCGGCGCGGTCTCGCTGCCGGGCCGCCAGGCGCTCACGGCACTCGGCCGGGTTGAGGACGCGATCGCCGCGACCACCGGTGACCTCAACCCGATCGAGCTCGCCGACTACGAGACGCCTCCGTGGTTCGAGGTCGAACGCCGCGTGGCACTCCGAAACGTCCGCGTGACGAGCCGCGAGGGCGACGAGCGACGCATCGATCTCCTCCGGTACTACACCACTGGGGACCTTGCCTTTAACCCGACGCTCGACGGCGGCGACGCCGTATTCGTCCCGACGTTCGACCCCGTCACGGAGTCTGTCACGGTCAGCGGCGACGTCGACCGGCCGGGCTACTACGACTGGCGAGACGACGACACGGCCGCGGCCCTGGTCGCCGTCGCGGGAGGGCCGGGTCTCGACGCCTCCGGCACGACCGTACGCCGCTCACGCGTGGTCGACGGACGGACGGAGAGCGTCACGGCGCCGCTCTCTGAGGCTGAAACGCTCGACGTTCGGCCGCGAGATCAGATCACCGTCCTCCGCGACGAGCCGGCAGCCGGCCTCGCCGAAGCCATCGGCGCAGTGGCCTACCCCGGCGCCTATCCCATCATCGCCGGACGCACGACGCTCCGCCAGCTCGTTGAGGCCGCGGGCGGGCTTGCCCCGGACGCCCTGACGCGGGGTGCCTACCTGGAGCGCTCTGCGCGGGCCGAGCCCCAAGTCACACTCGACCGGCTGGCGTACCCCATCGACAAGCCCCGAACGATCGGCACGTTCGACTCAACGGTGACGGCGCTCGGCCAGCTCTCGCCGCTTAGCCTCGTCGGACGCCGGTACTACATCCAGGAGTACGTCCAGACGCCGCGGCTGTCCGTCGACGTGCCGGCCGCACATGCGGCCGGCGCCGACGTGGTGCTCCGCGATGGCGACCGGCTCGTGGTCCCGTTCGACCTCGGCCTCACCCGCGTGTACGGGCAGGTCGCGGTACCAGGCTACGTGCCCTTCGAAGAGGGTCTCACCGCGGCTGAGTTCGTCGCACGGGCGGGAGGCGCGGGGCCCGCCGCCACCACGATCTACACAGTCGATGCCCGAACCGGGCGGTTTACGCCGGGTCCTGAGACGGGGGTCAGTGCCGGCGACGCCGTGTTCGTCGACCGACCACCGACCTCGGACTCGCCTCAGTTCGAGAACCTCGCGCTCCAAGAGAGGCGCGAAGAGCAGCAACTCGAACGTGACCGCCGCCAGTTCATCTTCCAGGCAATCTCGGCGACGATCTCGACGGTCAGCGTTTTGCTAACTGCCTACACCATCGCGACTCGGGACTAGAGATGGCGCGACCGAACAAGACGGAGCAGGCCCTGCCTGAGCTCGCCGGTGACGGCGCAGGCCACGTCGACCTCGACGCGGAGTACGCTGCCAGTGCTGCGCAGACGCAGGAACGCCTGTGGTGGACGGCGGGCGTCCTCTACCGGAGCAAATGGTGGATTCTGGCGCTGACCGTGATCGTAGCCGCGGCGTCGGTCTATCTCACGCTCCAGCTTCCCAACAAGTATCGCGCGGAGACTCGCGTCCTGCTCCCCGAGGGCGGTTCATCGAGCCTGCTGGCAGGAGCACTCAGCAACTTGCCTGCAGGAGCCGCAGCGCTCATCGGCGGCGGAGGCGGAGCAGGGTTTACTCGCTACATGGCCATCCTCGACAGCGACTCGACGCTGTTCCCAACCGTCGACCGCTTCGACCTCGTCCGCGTGTACGAGACGGCAGAAGAGGACAACCCTCGTGAGGCCGCCCTGGGCGAGTTGAAGTATGAGCGGCTGGCGTTCGACGTCAACCTCGACTACGACTACCTGGGCATCTCGGTCTTGGACGTGAGTCCTGACCGGGCCGCCCAAATCGCCAACTATCTCGTTGAGCGGCTCAACGAACGCAACATCGAGTTTCAAGCGTCGAGCGCCGCCGAGAATCGCCAGTTTCTCGAACGGAGGCTCAACCAGGCAAACGCCGACCTGGACTCGGCTCAAGCAGCCCTCCAAATCCTTCAGGAGCGGTCGGGCGTCATCGAGCCTACAGCCCAGGTCGAAGCCCTATTCTCTGCGCTGGCGGGGGCGCAGGCGGAAGTGACCACAGCCGAAGTTGCGTATCAGGCTCTCCTGGCACAACTCGGACCTGAGAACCCCGAGACCCAATCAGCCCGGGCAGCGGTCGACGCCGCGCGGCGCGAGGTGGATCGATTATCAGGAGGAGGCGTCACGGGCCTTCCGGGGATCGGCATCATCCCTCAGACGCAGCGGCAATACGCTGAGGTCATGCAAGACCTGACCCTCCAACGCGCCATCATCGAGACGGTCCAGCCCCTCTATGAACAGGCGGCCCTCGAAGAGAAGCGCACGGCCGACGCCGTTCAGGTTCTCGATCGGGCCCGCCCACCATCGAAGAAGGCTGAGCCTCGGCGTTCCATCCTTGTAGTCGCAGCAACGATGTCGGCATTCCTTGTCGCCGTCGCCATGTCTCTGCTGGTTGCTCTCCTTCGCCGGTCCGGGCCTTCGGTGCTCGCGAAGCTGCGAACGGCATGACGTCTGAGAAGACGCTTGCCCGCCGCGAGCGAACGCTCGTGCTCGCGGCCGCTACATGTGTGAGTGCTGGGCTTCTCGCGGTGACGCTCTGGCTCACGGCTGATGGCTCAATCGCAGCAGGTGCTATCGCAATTGTAGTCGCTGCACCGGTCGCGATTGCGGTCTGGCAGCCGAGCCCACTGGTCCTGCTGGCGGGTGTGCTTCTGCTCCAGGTAGTCCAGTTTGGCGGTGAACCGGGAACGTCTGCGCCCGAAGCCATCGCAGGGCTCGCGCTCGTGGGGTACCTCGGCCACTGGTACCTCTCCGCGATCCTCTCCGGCCGACCGCTAGTCCGGACACTCTTCGACGCCGCTGCTGTCGCATACGGCACCGTCGGACTGGTCGCAGCGGCTGTCATCGGCTTGATGTTCGGCGCCGACGCCTACGACTTCCGCGCCGATGTGCTGGCGGCGATTCCGTTCCTGTTCTACCTCCCCGTCAAGGAGCTCTGCGCCAAAGATGACCGCGCGGGGACCGTCATCGCCTTGGTCCTGTGCGTGTTCGGACTCGTCGCGTCGCTCGTGAACGGAATCATGCTCCGGAGCAGCCTCTCCGCTGCCGACGAGCTCTACAAGGCGGCCGATGCCCGCTTCAACGTCGGCGAGACGTCGATCACCGCGGGCCTCATGATGGCACTCGGAATGACAGCTCTCGCCCGCCAGCGGGCCGTTCGATGGCTGTCCGTCGGCCTTGCCGGCGTGCTCCTGGCCGGGCTCATCGTGACCCGGTCACGAGGCTTCTGGATCGCGGCGGCGTTCGGGATCGCGTCGATGGCTGTCGTGGCACCGGGACGCTACCGTGGACGCCTACTCGGCTTTCTCTTCCTAGGTGGAGCCGCGGTCGTTGGCTTGGCCGTTCTCGTTCTCGGAGACCAACTACTCATCGTGGCCCTGGGCGCTCTGGACCGACTCGTTTCCATTGGCAGCGCCACGCAAGACATTTCGCTCATCAACCGGTTTGCGGAAAGCCAGGCCGCGTGGGAAAAGATTCGCGTCAACCCCATTCTTGGGTACGGCTGGGGTGTACAGGTCACGCATTACAGCATCATCGCTGAGGGCACGCGACACTGGGCGTTCCTCCACAACGGATATCTGTCGATCTGGTACAAGACAGGCCTGTGGGGGCTGGCGGCCATGATGTTCGTGTGGATCGGGGTGATGTGGCGAACTGCGCGTACCGCGCGGCTAGCGAAACTCGCTTCACGAGATCGGGCACTCGCTCTCGGAGCTGGCGCGACGATCGCTGCATTCACTCCCGTTGCTGCGTCCTCCAATCCGTTTTCTGTTCTCGATCAGGTCCTCGTTGTGACCCTCGTGCTGGCGTTGGGTCACGGACTAGCCGACCGGGCCGGTGCCGTCCGAAAGACAGCGCCAGATACAAGCACCGGATCTACGACGAGCGCAAGTCGGTGACACGCGATGCCCGCCTCGCTGGGAACGTCGTCTCTCTAGCGCTCGCGCAGGGGGCAACGCTGGTATTCGGGTTCGTCCTGTGGGTTCACCTCGGACGCGCGCTTGGGGCGGAGAAGCTCGGGATGCTCGCGTTCGGCATGGCGCTGGTCTCGTACTTCGTTCTCACGGTCGCGCTGGGATTTGATGCCGTGGGGGTTCGTGAGGTGTCCCGCGACGCAGGTCGCGAAAGGCAGATCGTTCCTCACCTCATGGGGCTTCGGCTCTCGCTCGCGGCAGGAGCCAGCGCTGCGTTCGTGGGAACCACAATCGCACTCGATCTGGAGCCTGCGTACCAGGCTGCCGTCATCGTTCTGACGGGTCTCGTCGTCGCGCGGGCTATCCAGTTCGACTGGATCTATCAAGCCCGCGAGCAAATGGGAATCGTGTCTGCGCGGAATGCCACGGCATCCGGCGTGACGGTTGCCATCGCACTGCTGCTTGTCCGGGAGCCAGACGACCTTCTCATGGGTGCCGTGGCACTGGCCGTTGGTCCCCTCGTCGCCAACCTCGGCCTTCTGGCGCTGTACACACGAAATGCGGGCTTTCCACGGCCCCAATTTGACCGTAACGCCTGGAAGACGCTGTTGGCACCTGCCCTCCCGCTAGCGGCATCCGCGCTTGTCAGCCAATTCTACTACAATGCCGACAAGCTGATGCTGGAGGCGTTTCGTGCAACCGCTGAGGTTGGACTCTACGAAGCGGCCTACAAGCTGTACGCGATCGCCGTTGCGCCAGCGGGTGTCCTCTACACAGCGTTCTACCCGGCGTTGTCGGGCGCATTCGGAAACCGTGACGCCATGCGCGAGGAGGGGCGTCGCTATGGAGGTGTGCAGTTTGCGATTGGCCCACCGCTGGCGTTGGCGGGAGCTGTTCTTGCGCCTGATCTCATCGAACTGCTGTTTGGCGCTGAGTACCTGGGGGCCGCGACGGCACTCCGCATCCTCTTCGTCTACGCCGGACTCACGTACGTCAGCATGACCTTTGGCGTCCCGCTCATGGCGTGGAACGACGAAAAGTCATACATGAAATCCGTCCTAGGAGGCGGCGTCGCCAACGTTGTCCTCAATGTGGCACTCATTCTTCCGTTCGGATTGACTGGTGCGGCAGCGGCAACGCTCGCGAGTGAGTCTGTCGTCACCGTCGGCATGGCCGTCCGATACCGGCGCCTGTCGGGAACCCTCTTGCCGGACACGCTCGGGCGAGGCATCGTTGTAGCGCTTGGAGGCGGGTTGGCGCCCGCGTTGATTGGGGACGCTCTCGGTCTCTCCGTCTTGCCGACTCTTGCCCTGGTTGGGGCCGCGACAGCAGTCACAGGGTGGCTCACTGGACTCGTTGACCCACGTACTCTCCGTGTCGCCCTCCTTCGTCGTAACTCTTGATGCACGTCGCGTTTGTCTCACAGTACGCCCCTACGGACGTTCGAGCGTTCTCCGGTGCCCCCTATTTCATGGCGCGGGCGCTTCGAGACAGACTCAGCCGACTGAGCTTCATCGCGCCGCTGCCGATAGGCGCACCCGTTCGAGGACGGGTATCGAAGCTGCGACACCGACTCCGAGGCGAAGGCTATCTCCGGGCACACACCTGGGAGGGTGTTCGCCCAATGGCGGACAGGATCCAGAGCCAGTTGGACACCTTGAAGCCAGACGCCATTCTTGCACCGAGCACCCTACCGCTGGCGAGCCTGGAGACGGACCTGCCCACAGCCTTCTGGGCAGATGCGACGTTCGAGTCCAACCTTCTCTTCTACCCAGAGTTCACCGGGCTGCCCATGTCCAACGTCGCGGAGGCTCATGCGGTGGAGAAAGCCGCCATTCAGCGAACGACCGTTGCGGCCTTCGCCACGGAGCATGGGGCCCGATCTGCGGAAGGGTACTACGGCGTGTCTGATGGTTCTGTCCACGTCGTTCCCTACGGTGCCAATCTGGACGGCGTCCCATCGGCCGACCAGGTTCTGGACGCCGCGGCTGCTCGGCCACATGGCACCTGCCAGCTTCTCTATGTCGGCGGAGGCTGGGTGCGGAAGGGGGGGGACGTCGCGCTCCGTGTGGCAGAGGAACTGACTGCTGGAGGCATCCCCACCACACTCACCGTCGTGGGCCCTCCGCCGCCGGTGGACCCCCACCCTCTTCTCCGAATCGAAGGGTTTCTGAGAAAGGACAACCCGACTGACCGGACACGCCTCGGGGCCCTCTTCTCACAGAGCCATTTTCTGTGTATGCCTGTCCGCGCAGAGGACTTCGGGTGTGTCTTCGCAGAAGCGGCGGCGTTCGCGCTGCCAAGC
>JBCDLV010000164.1:0-7869 GCA_038744895.1 Bacteroidota bacterium
GCCCAGGCCATCGCAGACTACTACTCGTCGGGTGAGACGCGGAGCGGGCGCCTGCTTGTGGTGGGCGACGGATTCCAGATCGAGCGCTCGACGGTCCGTCTCGCGTCCTACCCGCCGCCGCCACCCCCCCCGCCGCCGCCGTCTGCTCCGAACCAGCCGGAGCCAGTCCCCGGACCATCGGCTCCGCCGCCACCGCCTCCGCCAGTGGCCCCGGTGGCCCCAGTCGCCGCGCCTGAGGCTCCGCCTGCACCGCCGCGCCCACCCTCCCTTCGGGATCAATCCACAGATGAGCTGGAGCGGATGACGGAGGCGCTCCGCCAGGAGATGATCGACGTCGAGCGCGAACTGAATGAGATCAATCCCTCTGACCGGTCGCCCGAGACTCAAGCTCGGTACGTCCAGTTGGATGTCCGAAGAGACCTCGTGCGGAGTCGCTACCGGGTGCTGGTATCAATGCTGGAAGAGCGCCGCCTGACCCAGATCCTCGACGACGCCCGCGAAGGCAACTAGCCCTCGCCCGCTGGCGCCCGACCGTCCGCTGGCGATGCCCTCAGCCGCTGTCGCCGGCTCCTCCGCCAGCGGGTTCTACACCTGCGAGGCCCGTCCGACGTCGCAACCGGGCGGGCTTCTTGGCGGCTGTAGAACAGGCTAGTCGACGCGGATGCCGTAGCTCAGCGACGCCTGGCACGCTGAGGAGTTGGTGCCGTAGACGAAGAGCGTCTGATCTCCCGCGATGCTCTGGAAGCGCCCGTCGCGGTACTCGTAGGTGCGCAGCCGCGAGACGTCGTCGGCCTGCGGGTCGCGTGTGGTGGCGCTCTCCCACTCGATCATGGACAGAGTGACGGTGAAAGCGCTGCCCGTCTCCTCAGGGAGCGAGAACGACACCGACTGGTTGATGGGCAACGACTCGCCGTCGGTGAGCTGGATGGTGTTGCTCGCCGAGCCATCGGTGCCGTAGGTCCCCGTCGGGATCTCGACGACGCTCCCGATGGACTGGTTGCGGCCATCCACGAACGAGATCTGGAAGTGGAAGTCGCCGGGATTGCTACCGCCGTCGCAGTCGCGGACGGCCGTGATCGTTTCGAGGTCAACCGTGACCGTCGCCAGCGGGGAACCGGGCTCAGGTTCTGGCTCAGACGCGGTGCTGTCGCAGGCGGCGAGTGCGGGCAGGAGGAGGAGGGCGAAGAGGGTGCGGGTCATGGCAGGAAGGGGTGTGGGTGCCTCATCCCGGGCGCACCGTTCGCCTCCGCAACCGATCATCGACCGTACTTTTTCTGCCCCCGCCCGTTTTCCCGTGCCCGACGCGGACGTCACCGAACTCCTCCTAGACCTCCAAGCTGGCGATTCCGGCGCCGTGGATGCCATCCTGCCGCACGTCTACGGGGAGCTGCAGGACCTCGCACGCCGCCAGCTGCGCGGGGAGCGCGACGGGCACACGTTCGACACGGCCGCCCTCGTCCATGAGGCGTACCTCAAGCTCATCCGCCAGGACCGCGTCGACTGGCAGGGGCGGTCGCACTTCCTCGGCGTGGCCTCGCTGGCGATGCGGCGGATCCTCGTCAACTACGCCAAGAAGCGACGGGCGCAGAAGCGCGGCGGCGGCGAGATGGCCGTGACCTTCCAGGACGACGGCGTGGGCCGCGAGGCGCGTACCGACGACCTGCTGGCGCTCGACGAAGCGCTCGACGGCCTCGCCGAGCGGTCCGAGCGGCAGGCGCGCGTGGTCGAGATGTGGTTCTTCGGCGGTCTCACGCACGCTGAGATCGCCGAGGCGCTGGGCGTCTCCGAGCCGACCATCCGGCGCGACTGGCGCGTGGCGCGCGCGTGGCTCAACCAGGCGCTCCAGAGCGAGGCGTGATCGGTCACGCGCCGGTTTGGTGCGTCCAGGCTACCCTCCCTTGACCATGGCCGATCTCCTCCCTCGATCCTCCGACGGGGTCACCGACCGCTGGGCACGCGTCCAGACGCTTTTCGAGCACGCCCTCGAACGCGACGCCGACGAGCGATCGGCCTGGCTCCGCGCCGAGTGCGGTGACGACCCGGGCCTCTACCGCGAGGTGGAGCTCCTCCTCGACGGCGACCGCCAGGACACGTCATTCCTCGATCTCCGCGCGGTCGGCCTGGTCGGTGAGGAGGCGTTCCACGACGCGTTGGTACCGACGCGCCAGGGCGAGCGCGTGGGGCCGTGGATCCTGGGCGATCGGATCGGTACGGGCGGGATGGGGACGGTCTACCGCGCCGAGCGCGCCGACGACTTCGAGCAGACGGCCGCGCTCAAGCGCATCAAGCCTGGCATGGACTCGGAGGCCGTCCTCGCCCGCTTCCGCGTCGAGCGGCAGATCCTGGCCCGGCTGGCGCACCCGGGTATCGCACGCCTCCTGGGCGGCGGCCTCGACGCCGAAGGCCGTCCCTACTTCGCGATGGAACTGGTCGACGGCGAGCCCATCACGGACTGGTGCGACGACCGCCAGCTGTCCATCGACGACCGGCTGGCGCTGTTCGCGCGCGCCTGCGACGCCGTCGCCTACGCCCATCGCCAGCTGGTGGTGCACCGCGACCTCAAGCCGTCTAACGTGCTCGTCGCCTCCGGCGTCGAGAGGTCCGGGGAACGGGGATCGGGGCCTGGGGAAGAGCCCGCTCGTTCCCCGTTCCACATCCCCCGCCCCCAGGTGAAGCTGCTCGACTTCGGGATCGCGCGCGTCCTCTCCGAGACCGACGACGCGCTGACGCAGGTCGGCCAGCGCGTGCTGACGCCTGGCTACGCGGCGCCGGAGCAGATCCGAGGCGAGCCCCCGACGACGGCGACCGACGTCTACGCCCTCGGCGTGCTGCTGTACCAGCTCCTCAGTGGTGCGCGGCCGGTCGAGCCTGACCCCGAGATCGGCGCCCTCGCGACGTCCGTCCCAGACGGTCCGCCCCCGAGGCCGGCCACCCGCGTCACCGCTGGCGCCGCTCGCCAGCGGGGTACGACCGAGGCGGCTCTTGCCCGGCGCCTGCGCGGCGACCTCGACACCATCTGCCTCACCGCGCTCGCCGCCGAGCCCGAGCGCCGCTACGGTTCGGCCGCTGAGCTGGCCGCCGACGTGCGTCGCCACCTGGACGACCTGCCCATCGAGGCGCGGCCTGCGACGGCCGGCTACCGGATCGGGCGGTTCGTTCGGAGGCACCGGACGGGCGTACTCGGGACCGCTGGCGCCGTCGCGGCCCTGATTGCCCTGGTGGGCTTCTACACGGCCCAGCTGGCGGGCGAGCGCAACCGGGCCGAGAGCGAGGCCGCCAAGGCCACCGAGGTCTCGGCGTTCCTGGCGTCCGTCCTCAGCGGGGCCGACCCGCTCGACGCGGTGGGGGATACGCTCACGGCCTTCGACCTCCTCGACCGCGGCGCGGCGCGCGTCCGGAGCGACCTCGCGGACCAGCCGGACGTCCAGTCCGAAATGCTCCTCGTCCTCGGGGGCGTCTACGAGAACCTCGGCCTCTACGACACGGCAGAGCCGCTCGTCCGCGATGCCCTCCGCCTCCGGCGCCAACTCCACGGAGACCGGCACGTCGAGGTCGCGGAGGCCCAGCGAGAGCTCGGTGGCCTTCTCCGTGCGATGGGCCGCACCGATGACGCCGCGCCTCTCCTCCGCGAGGCCCTCGACACGCACCGACGCCTCGGAACCGACGCCCTTGGCACCGCTCGGACCATGCGAACGCTCGGCTCGCTCCTGCGCGACCAGAGCGAGTACGACGAGGCCGAGGCCCTCTACCGAGAGGCTCTAGCGCTTCTCGAACCCTCGCGGGGCGCTGCGGACCCCGACGTGACGGACATCAAGAACAGCCTCAGCGTGCTCCTCGAAGCCGTCGGCCGGTTTGACGAGGCCATCGGTGTCATCGGCGACGTAGTCGAGACCGAGCGCGCCCAGCCATCGCCCTACCCTCCGCTCTCGGGAAGTCTCGCCACGCTCGGTGGGCTCCTCCGCGAGACTGGCGATCTCGACGGTGCCGAGGACGTCGCCCGCGAGGCGTTGGCGCTCGACCAGGAGGTGTTTGGAGATCAGCACCCGCGAACAGCCACGAGCCTCCGGAACCTGGGCTCGATCCTCCGTGACCGCGACCGCTATGACGAGGCGGCTTCGCTCTACGACGAGGCGCTTCGCATCCGCCGCGCGTCGCTCGGGCCGGACCATCCGCGCGTCGCCAACCTCCTCAACAGCCTCGGCCTGCTCGAAATCGACCGCGGTACGCCGGAGGACGCCATCGCCACCTACCGGGAGGCACTTCGGATCTACGAGGCCCAGCCCGACCCGAATCCGAGCCGAGTGGCCCCTGCCCTTCACAACCTCGCTGAGCTCTACGTCGACCTCGGCCAAAGCGCCCAGGCCGAGCGGCTGTACCGACGCTCGCTGGCTACTGTCCGCTCGGCGATGGCACCGGGCAGCGCCGATATCGCCTTCCCGCTCGTCAGCCTGGGGACGCTTCTCACCCAGCGGGGGGCTACCTCCGAGGCCATCTCTCTACTGGAGGAGGCGGTCGAGATTCGCCGCGCGTCGCTGCCGCCGGACCACCGGTACACCGCCCAGGCCGAGCGCCGCCTCTCCGATGCCCTGGCTGGCGCAGCCCGCACGTCGGACGCGCGCATGCTCCTTGAAGAGAGCCTCCGCCGTCTGCGCCAGTCCGGTGCCGACGACGAGCTGGTCGACGCGGCGCAGGCCCGCCTCGGCCGGCTGGCGTCCTGACCCGCTGGCGCCAGCGGGCCGGGAGCGCAGCGTGACAGCGGCGCTCGGCGCGCGTCTCTTCTGGAAGGGGGGCATCGATGACCGCCAGCGGGCGGGTGTCACGCGCCGTCGATGAGCCGCTGCAGCATGTCGCCGAGGTGGCGGACGACCGCCTCGTCGTCGCCCAGGACCGACGCACCGATCACGTCGCGCGTGAGTGCAAAGCCGAACAGGGTAGCGGTCACGAGGCCCGCCCGCTCGCGCGCATCGCCGCCGCCGAGCCATGCCGCCAGCGGAGAGGCTACCTGCTCGGCGAGCGCCGCGCGCAGCACCCCGCTGGCGTCCGGGTGCGGCGCCGAGTAGAGCAGCACGAGCGTCGGGTCGAAGCCCTCGCGGCGTGGCCGCACGAGCCACCGCGCCAGCCGGTCCCCGAGCGTGTCGCGGTCGCCCACGAGCAGGTCGCCCACGCGGAAGCTGTCGCCGACGACCTCGGTGAAGAGCCCCAGCTTGGAGCCGAAGTAGCGGTTGATGAGCGCCGCGTTAACGCCGGCCTCGGCTGCGATCTCTCGCACACCTGTTTCCCCGTACCCGCCCGCCGAGAACTGGCGGCGGGCAGCGGCGAGCAGGCTCGCACGGGTGGCGGCGCGGTCGCCCATGACGGGCGGCTTGGGTCGGTCGGCCATGGTGGGCGCTTGGAACGCGGTCAACCGTCGGTGACCACCGTCGTATGTCCCATGCCTCGGTCCGTTCCGGAGGCGCCCGCTTCACATTGCTGGCTCGCGAGCGCCGTCCGTACCTTCGGCGCGCCCCTCCCACACGCCCATGCCCCGGGACGACGAGCCCTCCACCGACCTCCGGTACCGCCGCGTCCTGCTGAAGCTGAGCGGCGAGGCTCTGCTCGGGACCAAGGCGTTCGGCATCGACCATGTGGTCCTCGGCCAGTACGCCGCGGACGTGCGCGAAGCCGTCGACGCAGGCGCCCAGGTGGCCCTCGTGATCGGCGGGGGAAACATCTTCCGAGGCGTCTCGCCGCAAGGCGCCCAGATGTCGAGCCGCGCCCACGCCGACTACATGGGCATGCTGGCGACGATGATCAACGGCATGGCGCTCCAGGACGCCCTCGAAGGCGTCGGGCTCCACACACGCCTGATCTCCGCTATCGACATGGACGAGATCGCCGAGCCGTTCATCCGGCGCCGTGCGATCCGGCACCTCGAAAAGGGCCGGGTGGTCATCTTCGGCGCGGGCACCGGCCACCCCTTCTTCTCGACCGATACCGCCGCGGCCCTCCGCGCCGCCGAGATCGACGCCGAGGTAATCCTCAAAGGCACGCGCGTCCCGGGCGTGTTCACGGCCGACCCGGAGACCGACCCCAGCGCTCAGCGCTACGAGGCCATCTACGGCGCCGAAGTGATCCAGCGCGACCTCAAGGTGATGGACCTCACCGCCGTCACGCTCGCCAAGGAGAGCGGTCTCCCCATCCTCGTGTTCGACATGAACACACCCGGCACGTTCGCCCGCGTGGTGCGCGGCGAGCCCGTCGGGACGACTGTCCACTGGGACGACGCGGCCGAGCCCGTCGTCTTCGCCTAGCCCGCTGGCGGTCGCCGCCAGCCCCCAGACCCATGATCGACGACTCGCTCCAGGAGGCCCTCGACGAGGCCGAGATGCACATGGACGCCACCCTGGATCACCTCGTCCAGGAGCTCAACACGATCCGCGCCGGGCGCGCCAACCCGCAGATGCTCGACAGCGTCCGCGTCGATGCCTACGGCACGACGGTGCCGCTCAACCAGGTGGCCAACACGGCCGCGCCCCAGGCGGACCTCATCACGGTCTCGCCGTACGACAAAGGCACCATCGGGGCCATCGAGAAGGGGATCACGCAGGCCAACCTGGGCCTGAACCCGACCAACAACGGCTCGCAGATCCTGATCTCGATCCCGCCGCTGACGGAGGAGCGCCGCCGCGACCTCGCCAAGAACGCCCGGTCCAGGGGCGAGGAGGCCAAGATTTCCATCCGCAACGCGCGTCGGAGCGCGAAGGACACGATCAAGAAGACCGTCAACAGCGAGTCGCTCTCCGAGGACATGGAGTACGAGGCCGAGGAGTCGCTCCAGGGCCTCACCGATCGCTACGTCGCCCGCGTCGACAAGACGATCGAGGCCAAGGAAAAGGACATCATGACGGTGTAGCGCCCGCCTGCCCGCTGGCGGCGTTCCATGTTCCGTCCGCCCGGGATCGTTCTTCGGCGATCCTCCGAAGGCGCCGCCGGCCAGACCGTGTAGATTTGCGGTCCCCGGAGAGGTGCCCGAGTGGCTGAAGGGGCGCGCCTGGAAAGCGCGTGTGCCGGTTCCCGGTACCGAGGGTTCGAATCCCTCTCTCTCCGCCCGTGCAGCCCTGCACGCGAACGCCCCGTTGGCACAGCGCCAGCGGGGCGTGTTTGCTGTGGGCGAAGGCCGCGAGGTCGTGACGCCGCGGGCGCCAGCCGAGACTGGTCGTCCTCGCCGTGGAGTGCCATCCGGAGTATGACAAAATAGTGTCGCTCGTGATGTCGATCCTCAGGATCTGGACCGACCACCTGCTTGCCATGAACCGCTCCGCCATCCGCCGATTCGCCGCCGACCTTTCCGGGGGCGACCCTGAGGTGCTCGCGATCACCGATGCCGCCCTCGTCGAGACGCCGCGCACGACCGAGACCGTCGGCTTCTACCTCTCCGGTCGCGAGACGGACGACGAGAACGTCCTCCGGTGCGTGACCAGCGCGCTGATGACCCACGGCTACACGACGGCCGCCGAGGACAAGTACCAGCACGAGATCTTCGAGCAGTGGGCCGAGTTCGTGACGCTGCCCGACGCCCTGGTGGCCGCGTTCCCCGAGATCCTGGGAGAGGAGGACCCCTGGGACGAGGATGACTGGGAGTCCTACCAGGAGCGCCGCCAGCAGGACGTCCGGGAGGCCTACGTCCCGGTGGTGCGCGCGCTAGAATCCGCCTTCGCCGAGGCGGGCACGCCGCTCATGACGATGGAGCTGGCGGGTGGCGACACCCTCGTGTTTCTGGCGCCGTCGGCAGAGGTCGCCAGCCGGTGGTCGGGTGTCCAGCTGGCGACGACGCACCAGGGCAAGCCGATGGGCCTCCGCGCGCCGGACTGGGACACGTTCTGGCACCAC
>JBCDLV010000165.1:0-7843 GCA_038744895.1 Bacteroidota bacterium
GCTGGTGCTCACAGCCGACCGCACGTTCGAGGTCATCGGCAGCGGCACCGTCACCGTCGTGGATCCGTCCGAGCTCTCGTACTCGTCGATGGACTCGGCGCGGCTGGGCGAGCCGGTCTCGCTGATCGGGCTCCGCGTGCACGTGCTGGCGGCGGGGTGCTCCTACGACAAGACCTCGCGGACGGCCTCGGCGCCGCCGCGGGTCCCGTTCCTCGACGAGGACGACGACCCCGTGCCGGACGAGAGCTAGGGGACGAAGCTCGGGCGAAGACGGAGCCCTGCACGGTCACGCGGGTCAAACGGACTCCCTTCTCCCGCACATCCATGACGTTCGCTGGCGTCCTCTACATCGTTCTCGGAGTCGCCTCGTTCGGCCTCGTCGCGTTTCTGGCCTGGGCCGCGTTCGAGGACTCCGACGGCCGCTAGACCCGCTGGCGGATACCGGCAGCCGTCTAGAGGTCGATGTCGAGATGCCCAGCGTAGTCGTCGTACGTGGCCCCGGCATCCGACGTAACCGATGCGTTTTGGAAGGCGTCGAGACGCTCCCGAGGAGTCGACGCCTTCGCGAAGGCAACCACTGCTGGATCAGAGACGAACGCACTCACCGTATCACGGACGGCTACGTTGGCCTCCTCCGTGAACATGCCGAACGACTCCTTGAGGGGCCGGTCGACTGCACCCGACTGGATGAAGTGGAGGAACACCGCGTCCGAGATATGCTCTCGAACGACGGTGTCATGGATCTCCCCGTACTCCGCTGCGGTGGCGTCGAGTGCATTGAGCAGCACTCGGAGCGCGTCGTTCACGATGCGTGAACCTTGACGAGCGCGTCGGCCAGGATGTCGAGTCCGGTGTCGAGGTCTTCTTGCGTGATCGTCAGAGCAGGCCGGAACCGGATCGACCGCGTCCCGCACCCGAGAATCATCAGCCCACCCTCGGTCGCGGCGTGGACGACGGCGTTGCGGGTCTCTGCATCCGGCAGGTCGAACGCGCAGTAGAGGCCGCGCCCGCGAGCATCGGCGACGCCGTCGAAGCGGTCCTCGAACTCACGCAGGCGCCCCATGAGGTGCTCCGCCTGGCGGTTGACATTCGCCAGCAGGTCCTCTTCCTCGATGATCTCCAGAATCCGGTCGAAGCGAACCATGTCGACGAGGTTGCCGCCCCACGTCGAGTTGATCCGGCTCGACTTGACGAACACGTTGTCGGCGACCTCGTCGATGCGAGGCCCCGCGAGGACACCACACACCTGCGTCTTCTTGCCGAAGGCGATCACGTCGGGTGTCACGCCGATTCCCTGCCACGCCCAGAACGTGCCCGTCAGGCCGACACCGGTCTGGACCTCGTCGAAGATGAGCAGCGCGTCCTCCTCATCGGCGAGGTTGCGGAGGGCCTGGAGGAACGCCGGGCGGAAGTGGTTGTCGCCGCCCTCTCCCTGGATCGGCTCCAGGATGATGGCCGCGATCCGGTCCGGATGGTCTTGGAACGCTTGCTTCGCCTCGGCGAGCGCGGCGGCTTCGCGCTCCTCGACGGGCCGGTCATCGGCCCCGCCGCCGCGGATCTTCGGGTTGGAGATCCGGGGCCAGTCGAATTTCGGGAAGTGGGCGACCTTGTTCGGGTCGGTGTTCGTCAGTGACATCGTGTAGCCACTCCGACCGTGGAAGGCCTCCTTGAAGTGGAGGACCATCTGCCCTCGATCGCCGGAGTACCCCTTCAGCTTATTCCGACGGACCTTCCAGTCGAACGCCACCTTGAGCGCGTTCTCGACGGCGAGTGCTCCGCCCGACACGAAGAAGGCATGGGGCAACTCCTCCGGGATTCCGACGCGTCCGAACGTCTCGACGAAACGCGCGAAGTGCGGCGTGTAGACGTCCGAGTTGGCCACCTTGTTGAGCGCAGCGTCCATCAGCCGCTCGCGGAACGCGCCCGCCTCCGGCGAGCCACCTGCCAGCCCCGGGTGGTTCATCCCGAGTGGGTTGGAGGCGTAGAACGTGAAGAAGTCGATGTAGTCCCGGCCGGAGACCTGATCGCGAAGGCGCGCCCCCCGGCTCTCTTCCATGTCGAGCACCATCGAGTACCCGTCCGTGAGGAGGTGACGGCCGAGGAGATCGCGGACGGCATCGGCGTTCGGAAGCGCTTTCGAGAGTTCTGAAGCGGTGATCTGCATAATGGTCGAAGGAGGTCTGCCGGAAGGTAGCCGAGCGGACGCGCTATGAGAACCCCCTGGCCCGCTGGCGGCGCAACTCGCGGACTCTGGCCCCGTAGCCGGTGGCCTCCACACGCGCCAGCCGCCCCAACGGCCATGACCGACGGTCGTCGCTTCTCCACCCCGGAGATCCAGGAGGTCTTCTCCCGCGCCGCTGCCGCCCAAGAGCGCGCGGACCGCGAGTCCGCCGACCTTGGCCTCACGCTGGACGAGCTTCAAGCCGCTGGCGTGGAGGCTGGTCTCGATCCAGTGCACATCGCAGCTGCGGCACGCGCCGTCGCCAGCGGGGAGCCCGACGAGGGCCGCGACGTGTCGTTTGGCATTCCGATGGGGGTGCACCGCGCCGCCACGTTGGAGTTTTCCCCTTCAGACGCGCTCTGGGACGAGATCGTCGCCGACGTACGCGAGACGTTCGCCGCACGCGGGAGGACCGAGCGCATCGGAGAGGCGCGCATCTGGCGCAACGGCAACCTCCGCGTGTCCATCCAACCCGCTGGCGAGGGCACCCGACTTCGCCTGCGTACGAACCGGCGCAACGACACGCAGGGGCTTCTCACGGTCGGAGCTGTGAACGCTGTGATGGCAGCCGTCTTCGCGGCGATGCCCAACGGCGATCCGGACACCGCGCCCCTGCTGGCGGTGGTCGCCGTGTTCTCGCTCGCCTTCGCGTGGATCCGGCAGTCGTTGTGGGTCCGGACCCGCGAGCGCCAGATGGACGAGGTCGCGGCCCGCGTCCAACGTCTCACCCGAGCGCCCAGGCCCGCTGTGTCTGACTCACACGAGTCTAACTCGGACCGCGCCTCTGAGGAGCCTCGCATCCAACTGCTCGACCCTGACCGCCAGCAGGAGGCAAACGCTCCCTCCTCTCGGCGCGTCCGGGCATAGCGCCGTCTCGACCGCCAGCTGTAGGCTCTCGAACGGATCAGTCCTCGGCGTCGAGCTCCAGTACGGTCGTGTTCAAGTTGGTGTAGATGCAGATCTCGCCGGCAATCCGGAGGCCCTCCTCGACCATCTCCTTGGCCGACAGGTTAGGAGAATGCTTCATCATCGCGCGGGCGGCTGCGAGGGCGTAGCTGCCCCCAGAGCCAATCGCCAGGATGGGGTCGTCCGGCTCGATCACGTCGCCGGTACCGGACACGAGAAGCAACCGGTCGGGTGCCGCGACCGCCAGCAGGGCCTCCAGGCGGCGGAGGTAGCGGTCGGTCCGCCAGTCCTTGGCGAGTTCGACGGCGGCGCGTGTCGTGTTGCCGCCGTACTGCTCCAGCTTGGCCTCGAACCGCTCGAAGAGCGTGAACGCGTCGGCGGTGGAGCCCGCGAAGCCCGCGAGGAGCTTCCCGCCGTAGAGCCGGCGCACCTTCTGGGCGCGGTGCTTCATGACGGTGTCGCCCATCGTGGCCTGGCCGTCGGACCCGAGGGCGACGCGGCCGTTGTGGAGGACACCGAGGACAGTCGTTGCGTGAATCGAGAGCACGGACAGAGGCAGAGGAAAACGGCGTCGCGGACGGCGTGGGCAGGGTCCGGGTTTCGTCCTCACTTAGACTTCGGGCGTAGAGCATCGAGCGGTCGAGAGGCTCTAGGCACCGAGAAGGCCATCCGTGTCGCCAGTTCGTCAGAGGACGCGGGACGCTTTCGGCGAACAGCGGCTTGCCATCCTCGGCGAGACACCGGCCCCAGAGGCCGGCGTGCTCATTCCGCCTCGGAGCCCTCGCGGCTGGAATGAATCGAGCGGATGTGCTCCTGGAGCTGTGTGCGGAGCCGACCCGCCAGCGGGCCGTCCGGCATGGCCGCGGCATTGCGGGCGGCCTCCTGAGCGACCCGGTTGGCCGCGTCGGACTGCCCCATTCGTTGGAGCGCGAGCGAAAGGAAGCGTGCGGCCTCGATGGTCCGATAGCCCATGGGCCCGGTGCGGGCGAGGGACTGGCGGTGGGCCTCGCGGATGACGGCCTCGGCCTCTGCGAACCGGTCCACTCCGAGGAGCAACGACCCGTGGTAGGTCCGGCGCGCCACGGGGATCGGATGGCCGACGGGGTAGCGACGATCGGCGACAGCGATCGACTCCGTGATCGCATCGATCGCCTCGTCGGCGCGGCCAGCCTGGAAGAGAACGTCGGCGAGGGTGTGCAGATCGACTCCGTCGTAGTCCGGAGACCGCTGAGACAGCGCGTGTGCGGCCTGGGCGTCCGCGATGGAGCGGTCGTAGTCCCCGATGCAGGCGTGCGAGATGCTCCGAGTCGCCAGGGCGTCCGACAGGCCGACCTCGTTCGCGCCCGAGGCGGTAAGGGTCTCGATCGCGCCAGTCAGCGTCTCAATAGCGTACTCGCACTCTCCCTGGGACTGCGCGTTCATGCCGGTGTGGAGGTTCACGTCCGCCCGGGCCGCCTCGCTGAGGCCCGGGATGGCCCCGGCCACGTTGAACTGGTCGCGCGCTCGCGTGCGGTAGCCCAGTCCCTCGAAGAGCCTGCCGAGCCGGACGTGGAGCCCGGCCTTGGTGGACGGCGGCGTGAGGGAGTCGGCCGCGAGCTGGCGGGCCGCGCGGTCGAGCAAGCCGACGGCCCGGAGCGTGTCGACGGACTCCTCCGACGCGAAGGCGTCGGTGTGCCCGTCGAACATGCCTGTGACAAAGTCCGTCGTGGCCTGGGCCTCGTCCCGGGCCGCCTCCGCCTCCGAGCGGAGGGCGACCTCGCGCCAGACGAACGTGGCGGCGAACGCGACCGCCAGCGCGCCCACGCCGGCGCCGAGCGCGTGGCGCCGGAGGAACCGGGACGCTTGGTACCGGAGCGTCGGCGGCCGAGCGAGGACGGGGAGGCCTTCGAGGTGGCGGCGGACGTCGTCGGCGAGGGCCTCGACGGAGGAGTACCGCTGGGCCGGGCGCTTGGCGAGCGCCTTCGACGTGATCGCGTCGAGGTCGCCACGGAGGTCCCGCCCGTCGTCGACGCGCGAGGACGGCGGTCTGGGCTCAGTCTCGCAGACGGTCCGGACGATGGAGGCGAGGTCGCCCTCGACGTCCAGGGGACGCGCGTCGGTCAGGAGCTCGTAGAGCAGGACGCCGAGCGCGTACACGTCGGTCGCAACCGTGATAGCGCCGCCCGTGACCTGCTCGGGCGCGGCGTAGGCCGGTGTCAGGATCTGGGCCCCAGTCCGCGTGAGGTCGTGGGCGTCGGCGTCGAGGAGCTTGGCGACGCCGAAGTCGAGGAGCTTGACCTCGCCGCCCTCAGTCACGAGGACGTTCGACGGCTTGAGGTCGCGGTGGACGACGAGCCGGCCGTGGGCGTAGGCGACGGCGTCGCAGGCCTGGGCGAACAGCCGGAGCCGCTCGGAGACCGAGAGCCCCCGGTCGCAGGCGAAGGTTGTGATGGGGGCGCCCTCGACGACTTCCATGACCACGTAGGGCGCCCGCCCGCCGACGGCGTCGGCCTCGACGGTCCCAGCGTCGAGGAAACGCGCGATGCCGGGGTGGTCGAGCCGCCCGAGCACGCGGCGCTCGGTCAGGAACCGCTCGACGGCCTCGGGCGCGGCGAGCCCGCCGCGCACCACCTTGAGCGCGACGCGCGTGCCGACATCGTCGCGCTCGGCGAGGAATACGCGGCCCTGACCGCCGCGACCGATCTCGCGGACGATCCGGTACGGCCCCACCTGGCGACCAGCGACGTCGGCGTCGCGTGGCTCGCCGGCGTCCAGGAAGGCCGGGACGGCGTCAGCGACATCGAGCAGCTCCATCAGCTCCGCGCGGAGGTCGGGGTCCCGGACGGCGGCGACGTAGGCGACCCGGGCGTCCTCATCGAGGTCGAGAGCGTCGAGGAGCAGGTCCTGGACCGCCTCCCACCGCTCGGCGTCGGACGCGCGGCCGCTCACGGCGCCAGCTCGCGCGCGAGCCACACACGGGCCAGCCGCCAGTCGCGCGCCACAGTCGGTGCCGAGACGCCGAGCACGTCGGCGGTCTCCTCGACCGTGAGCCCTGCGAAAAACCGGACCTCGACGACGGCCGCCTGGCGCGTGTTGATCGCGTCCAGACGCTGGAGCGCCTGGTCGAGGTCGAGGACCTCGTCGTCGGTCGGGGGGCGGCCGTGGAGGTCGTCGGCGAGCGTGACGTCGGCCACGCCACCCCCGCGCTTGGCCGCGCCCCGGTGCTCAGCGTTGCGGACGAGGACCTGGCGCATGGCCCGGGCCGCCACACGCAGGAAGTGCTGGCGGCCGGCCCACGGGACCGCCCCGTCGGTCTGGGCCAGCCGGAGGTACGCCTCGTGGACGAGGGCGGACGTGTCTAGCGTGGCCCCGGTCCCCTGCTGGCGGACGGCGGCCGCCAGCCGCCGGAGCTCGTCGTAGACGAGCGGGAGCGCCTCGTCGAGCGCGCCCGCCCGCCCGTCGGCGGCCTCGCGGAGCAGTTGGGTCACGAGGCCAGAATCGCCGGCCGGCCGGTACGTCGCGTCGGGGGGTTGCACGTCCACCGCGTGGGACAGAAGAGACAGGGTTAGGGTACGAACCCCGACGGCCACTCGGGGCCACGTGATCGGTCGGGCACTCGTTTTCGCTACAGGGAAATAGCACCCACTCGCGCGCTCGCATGACCTCGTTGATCCGTACCGCCCTCGCGGCGCTGCCCCTCCTCCTCGCGCTCCCGGCTCAGGCCCAGATCGTCGTCAACACGCTCGACGGCGGCAACGACGGGTCGTGTGACGCCGGCGCGACCGGCCCGGCCGACGACTGCTCGCTCCTGGAAGCGCTCGACGCCGCCAACGCGGACCCTGACGAGAGCAGCATTACGTTCTCAGTCTCGGGGACGATCCCGATCACCGCGCAGGCGCTCGTGACCGAGACCGTCAATCTCGACGGGACCTCGGCGCCAGCCGGGGCGGGCACGGTCATCGTGGACGGGTCTGGGCTCTCAGGAGGCGCAGCACTCCGGTTCCAGGGATCATCGGCGTCGGGATCCACGCTCTTCGGGCTCTCGGTCGGGAACGCGCCCGCTGCCGGGGTTGAGGTAGCCGTGGGCGTCTCGGGCGTGGAGATAGCCTTCAACTTCATCGGGACGACGCCGGCCGGGGCCGACCTCGGAAACGGAGGCGACGGCATCCTTCTGGCCGGCCCAAACAACTCGATCGGTGCCCCACTCGGGGGCAACACGATCGGGTTCAACGGCGGCCGGGGTGTTGAGATCAATGGCGCGGGCGCGTCGGGCAACGTGCTCGTCAACAACTCCATCGGAACCGACTTTCGCGGCGCAGACCTCGGCAACGCGCGCGACGGCGTCCGAATCGCTGGCGCGCCCAACAACAACGTCAGCAGCAACACGATCGGGTTCAACGGTGACGGGGTCGGAATCCTCTTCTCGGGCGCAACCGGGAATGTGGTCGATCAAAACACCATCGGAACCAGCTTCAACGGCGACGACATCGGCAACACGAACGACGGCCTCTTCATCCTCGACGCTTCGGGCAACACGGTCGAGAACAACACGATCGGGTTCAACAACGATCAGGGAATCGTCCTTGTCGGTACGGGCACGTCGGGCAACGAGGTCTCAGACAACTTCGTCGGGACCAACGCCAGCGGCGCAGACCTCGGCAACGCGAACGAAGGCATCCTCGTCGAGGAGGCTCCCAATAACAGGGTCGGCGGCAACACGGTCGGGTTCAACACCGA
>JBCDLV010000166.1:0-7819 GCA_038744895.1 Bacteroidota bacterium
CGAGAGCGTCTCCCAGACGGGCGTCCCGACCACGAGAACGTCCGGGACGGCCGTGTGCTCGTTGAGGACGTAGTACGGAGCGACTTCGTAGTGGCGCGACAGGAAGAAGCTGGGCGGGTTGTTCTCCGCGCCGTCGACGACGCCCTGTTGGAGCGCTGTGTAGAGCTCGCCCCACGAGATCGGCGTCGGCGATCCACCCATCTCGCGAACCATCCGCATGGACGTCGGCGACTCCTGAACGCGGATCTTGAGGCCCGTGAGGTCCTCCGGTGTGCGTACGGGGCGCTCGACGGTGTAGTAGCTCCGTGCGCCCGCATCGTAGTAGGTCAGCCCGCGGAAGCGGTAGGGCTCCGTGGCGTCGAGCAGGCTCCGCCCGACCTCGCTGTCGAACACCGCCAGCCGGTGGGCCTCGTCGCGGAAGAGGTAGGGGAGGGAGAACACGCTGAACTCGGGCGCGAACCCCTCCAAGACGCTGCTCGACACCTTGGTCATCGCGAGGGAGCCGATCTGGAGCAACTCCAGGCACTCCCGCTCGCTCCCCAGTTGACCGCTAGGGTACACCGCGATCTGGAGCGAACCCCCGCTGGCGGAGTCGACGTGCGCGGCCATCGCCTCCATCGCCAGGTGGACCGGATGGTCGAGGCTGAGCCCGTGACCGAGCCGGAGTACGCGGGCGTCGCCAGCATTCGCTGGGCCGGATGCGCAGCCAGCGCCAGCGGTCGCCAGCAGGACGAGAAGGGAGCCCAGCACTCGCATCAGGCGGCTCCGTTGGTGTGCACGCTTCGGGCGGTGCGTGCCCCGTCCGTTCGTTGGTCGAGGCGGTAGGCGCGTCGCGGAATCTCATAGGCGAGCGCTCTGCCGATCTCGCGGGCCTCTGCGAGCGAGATCTGGTGCCGGGCCACCAGCCGTCCGAGGTAGTGGGCGTCGACGCGGCGTGCCAAATCGTGGCGGGCTGGGATCGAGCAGAAGGCCCGCGTGTCGTCGTTGAACCCGGCTGTGTTGTAGAACCCGGCCGTCTCCGTGACCGACTCGCGGTAGCGGAGCATTCCCTCGACCGAGTCGTGGAACCACCACGCCGGCCCGAGTAGCAGCCCAGGGTAGTGTCCCGCCAGCGGCGCCAGCTCTCGGGCGTAGGTGCTCTCGTCGAGCGTGAAGGCGATTATTCGGAAGCCGGGTGCGCTGCCGAACTCGGACAAGAGGGGGCGGAGTGCCTGCGTCCACTCCGTCGCGAGCGGGATGTCGGCTCCCTTGTCCGGCCCGAACTGGCCGTGGAGAGGCGCGTCGTGGTTGCGGAGCGCGCCCGCGTGGAGTTGCATCACCAGCCCGTCCTCCGCGCTCATCTCAGCGAACGCCATGAGCATGTGGGCGGTGAACGCGGCCTCGTCGGCCCCGGTGGCGGTTCCGGCGAGTGCCCGGGCGAAGAGCGCGTCACGCTCCGGGTCGGAGAGCCATGCGGCGCGTGGCGTCTGCGCCCCGTGGTCGGTGGCGACGGCACCGAGAGCGGTGAAGTCGGCTCTCCGCTGGCGGAGCGCGTCGGCGAACGCCTCGTACCCGTCGATCTCGGTGCCGACGAGGTCTCCGAGTGTCTCCACGTGCGTCCGCCAGCCGGGCGCTGCGATCTGGACGAGCGCATCGGGCCGGAACGTCGGGATCATGCGAGGGCCGTCGTCGCCCTGGTTCCAAGCGTCTGCCGCCAGCGCGCTGTGGTGCGCTAGGTCGTCGGTGGCGGCGTCGGTAGTCGCTAGCGTTTCGATTCCGAATCGGTCGAAGAGTGCCCGAGGGCGGTACTCGGGTGACGCCAGCCGCTCGGCAACATGGTCATAGATGCGGTCCGCCGTCGTCGTGTGGGGCTGCGATCGGACGCCGAACACCTCGTACAGGACGTATTCCATCCACGCCCGCGTGGGAGTCCCAGCGAACAGATACCAGTGCGTGCAGAATGTCCGCCAGACCTCGCGCGGTGCGACCCGCTGGCGGCTGCCGTCGGCGTGGGGGATGCCGAGGGCATCGAGCGAGATACCCTGGCTGTGGAGCATTCGAAACACGTAGTGGTCCGGCGTCACCAGCAACTCCGTCGGCTCTGGAAACGGGCGGTTCTCTACAAGCAGGCCGGGCTCTACATGCCCATGCGGGCTGACAATGGGCAGACCGACCGTCGCCTCATACACAGCGCGTGCGGCTGTCCGCTCAGAGGCGTCGGCCGGTAGCAGTCGGTCGGGATGAAGGGAGAGGGGCTGAATCAAGATTGAACGTTCAGGTCAATCGTTCGTGCGAGGGCTGATTGTGCGATTCTTTCTGCCCTAGGGACTGAAATCAGCTCGATCAGACTGAAAAACCGCTTTCAGAGCTTAGCACATCCTTGACACGCGCGTCAACCCCTTCTATCCTATTCGCTGAACGCAACAGGCGGAAGCGGTACCAGACTTCATTGATTGAACAGTTCAAAACATCTAGGCGACGGGTTACCGTTCGCGACATCGCCGAAGCATCTGGCGTCTCCGTCGGGACCGTCTCGGCGGTGATCAACGCGCGCGGCACGGTCCGCGATGAGACGCGCCGGCGCGTGATGGAGATGATCACGAAGCTGGGCTACGAGCTTCCGAGGTCCGTCGGTACGGGCGGCGGCGGCCGGCGAGCCAAGAGCGTCGGTCTGATGGTCAAGGAAGCCCTCAACCCGTACTACGCCGACGTCCTGCTCGGCGTCCGCGAGGCCCTGGAGGACTCTGGCTATACCCTTCTGGAGGGGACCTCTGAGGGGACCTACCGCGAGGAAGGCCGCGTGCTGGAAGCGTTTCGCGACCACGGGCTAGCCGGCGCCATCGTCGCGCCGGTCGTGGACGACGAGTCCGACCTCTCGCACCTGTTCCTCATCCAGCGCCGAGGTTACCCGCTGGTGCTGCTCGGGGAGGTGAAGGGGCTGCCGGTCCCGAGCGTGACCGTCGACAACGTGCAGGCCGAGAAGGCGGCGGTTCGCTACCTGATCGAGGGAGGGCACGAGCGGATTTTGCACGTCTCCGGCCCGTCCTATTCCCAGCACAGTCAGGACCGCGTGACGGGCGTCAAGGAGGCGTTCAGCGAGTCCAGCCTCCGCTTCCGCGACGAGTTCGTGGTCGAGGGCGGAGCCGGTCTGGAGGACGGTTACCGGACGGTCCGCGAGGCCTTCTCCCGCGGCGGCGAGCGCCCTACCGCAATCACCTGCTTCAACGACCTTGTCGCGATCGGGGCGTTGCGTGCGCTCAACGAACTGGGCCTCTCCGTACCCGACGACGTTTCGGTCGTGGGCTACGACGACATCGAGATCGCGGCCTACCTCCCAACGCCGCTCACAACGGTCCACGTCCCGACGCGCGAGTTGGGCCGTCGTGCCGCCGGCCTCCTCCTCCGCCAACTCGGCGGCGAGACGGTCGAGACGCCTGAGCGCGTCGTCCTCGACGCCACTCTCGAAGTCCGCGCCACCTCCCGACCGCTCTCCTGATGGCCGCCCCTACGTTCGACGTTCGCTACGCGACCAGCCCTGCCGAGTCGGCCCGCATGTCGACGGCGGAGCTCCGTGAGACCTTCCTCATCTCAGAGGTCATGGTGGAGGGCGAGATCCGGCTGACGTACAGCCACTACGACCGTTACATCGCGGGCGGGGCCGTGCCCACCGCCGAGCCGCTGGCGCTCGACGCCATCGACCCGCTCAAGGCGGAGTTTTTCCTGGAGCGTCGCGAGCTAGGCGCCATCAACGTGGGGCAGGCCGGGACCGTGACGGTCGACGGCGAGAGCCACGCCGTCGGTCATCGCGAGGCGATCTACGTCGGCCGCGGGAGCCGCGAGGTCTCGTTCGTCAGCGACGACCCCCAGAACCCCGCTCGGTTCTACCTCAACTCGGCCCCGGCACACGCGAGCCACCCCACGAAAAAGGTGGGCCGCGAGGACGCCGATGTCGTGGAAGCTGGAGCCGCCGGGACGAGCAACAAGCGGACGATCCGCAAGCTCATCGTGTCGAGCGTCGTGGACGTGTGCCAGCTCCAGATGGGCATGACCGAGCTGGCGGCGGGCAGCGTCTGGAACACGATGCCGGCGCACACCCACGATCGCCGGATGGAGGTCTACTTCTACTTCGACATGCCGAGCGATCAGGCCGTCTGCCACTTCATGGGGCCGCCCGATGAGACGCGGCACCTCTGGATGGCGAACGAGCAGGCCGTGATCTCGCCGCCCTGGTCGGTCCACTCCGGCGCGGGGACGGGCTCGTACACCTTCATCTGGGGGATGGCGGGTGAGAACCTCGACTACGGCGACATGGACGGCGTCGCGGTCCCCGACCTCCGATGAGCCTGGACCTCTTCCGGCTCGACGGCAAGGTGGCGCTCGTGACGGGCGCCACGCACGGCCTCGGCATGGCGATGGCGCGCGGCCTCGGGCGGGCGGGCGCGACAGTCGTCGTTAACGGCCACTCGTCCCAGGACCGGGTCGACCGCGCCGTCGCAGTCTACGAGGCCGACGGCATCAGGGCGCACGGGTACCTCTTCGACGTGACCGACCCCGAGGCGGTCCGCCAGTCGGTCGAGCGGATCGAGCGCGAGGTGGGGCCGATCGACGTGCTCGTGAACAACGCGGCCGTCATCGAGCGAACGCCGCTCCTGGACATGACCGTCGACGCCTGGAAGCGGGTCGTCGAGACGGACCTGACGGGGGTGTTCGTGATGAGTCAGCCGGTCGTGCGCGGCATGATCGAGCGCGGCGGCGGCAAGGTCATCAACATCTGCTCGATGATGAGCGAGCTCGGCCGCGACTCGGTCGGTGCGTACGCGGCGGCGAAGGGCGGGCTCAAGATGCTCACCCAGTCGATGGCGACCGAGTGGGCGCGGCACAACATCCAGGTGAATGGCATCGGGCCGGGCTATTTCGCGACCGAGCAGACGGCCCCGATTCGCACCGACGGCCACCCGTTCAACGAGTGGATCGTAAGCCGCACGCCTGCCGGGCGCTGGGGCGACCCCGACGACCTGGCGGGCGCGGCCGTCTTCCTCGCCTCCGCCGCAAGCGACTTCGTCAACGGCCACGTGCTGTACGTGGACGGCGGAATCCTCGCCACGATCGGCCGTCCCCAGGAGGCATGAGGCGCCCTGTGCTCCTGCTCCTCGTTGCGCTGGCCGTCGGCATCGCCGATGCGCAGACGGCGACTGTCTACGTCGAGAACCCGACGAGCGCCGTGCGGCCGGACGAGGTCGTGTCGGTGCGGTGGGACGTGCTGGAGCGCCGCATACCGAGCCTCGCGCCGGATCGTGTCCGCGCCCTCGACAACGACGGCGCAGAGGTGCCGACCCAGGTGTTCGACGCGGACGGAGACGGCACACCCGACGCGCTCCTGATGCTCGTTCGCCTGTGGCCCAAGCAGGTGCGCACTTACACCGTCGACGCCGCCTCGGGGGGGGCGGTCGCCTCGCGCGCCGATGCGCGCCACGACGCGCGCCGCGACGACGTGGCCTGGGAGAACGACCGCGTCGCGTTCCGCACCTACGGCACCGGCCTGTGGGAGCTCGAAGACCTCGTCAGCAGCGGCTTCGACGTCTGGACCAAGCGGACCTCCGACCTTGTCCTCGACCGCTGGTACGACGGCGGCGACTACCACACCGACCGCGGCGAGGGCGCCGACTTCTACTCCGTCGGGGCGTCTCTCGGCGCCGGCGCGACGGCGCTGTGGGACGGGGCTGCACTCCAGCGCGCGCCCAACGCCTCGGGGCACCGCATCCTCGCCGACGGCCCCCTGCGGGCAGTAATCGAGACCACACATGGGCCGGGACGGACGGGGGAGGAGAGCGGCCTGACGGAGACGCGCCGCATCACCATCGACGCGGGACGTCCTGGATTTCGCCTCGAGAGCACGTTCGCATCCGATGACCCGGAAGCGCTTCTCGTCGCGACGGGCGTCGTGGATCGCGCCGGGCTGGCGGCTATGGTCGGCGAGACGGAGGGGTGGACGTGGCTCAGCACATGGGGACCGATCGGAGGGGCTGGCCACGGCAACCTCGGAGCGGCGGTCCTAACGCGTGCCGACCGCGTGCGCGACTGGACGCAGGCCGGTGGTCACCATTTGCTGATGGTTCAGCCGCCGCGAGCGGGGACCGTCGTGTCGCACGTCCTGACGGGATGGTCCGCCCACCCAGACGGCCCGGAGCATGCCGACGACTTCCTCGCGCTCGTCCGCGCCGAGGCGGACCGGCTGGCGCACCCGCTGCGCGTGCGTGTCGAGGCGGCGCCGCTCGACGCGCGGGTCGCGCTCGACGCCGCCGCCGATCGCCTCCGCCCGTTCCTGGGCCGCCCCGCGGTCGACGGCGAGATCCCGCGCTCGCTCGAGCCCGACGGCTCGGCCGACGCGTCGCCCGCGAGCGAGTGGACGAGCGGCTTCTACCCCGGCACCCTCTGGCTCCTCTACGAGCACACCCGCGACGAGGCCTTTGCCGAGGCGGCCCGCCGGTGGACGGCCGTCGTGGAGCCGGAGAAGCAGAACGGGGGCACACACGACATGGGCTTCAAGGTCCACACGAGCGCCGGTAACGCTCTGCGTCTGACAAGCGAAGACCGCTACCGCGATGTCGTCGTGGAGGCCGCCGAGACGTTGCTCACCCGGTTCGACCCGGACGTGGGCGCGATCAAGTCGTGGGACTGGGGCCGCTGGCGCTTCCCGGTCATCATCGACAACCTGATGAACCTGGAGCTGCTCTACGCCGCTTCGGAACTGACAGGCGATGAGCGCTTCGCCGAGGTCGCGACGCAGCACGCGCGCACGACGCTGGCCCACCACTTCCGCGACGACGCCTCGTCGGTCCACGTCGTCGAGTTCGACGAGGCGACAGGCGAGCGGCTGGCGCGCAAGACGTGGCAGGGCGTCAGCGACGCGTCCGCCTGGAGCCGCGGCCAGGCCTGGGCGCTCTACGGCTACACGATGGCCTACCGCGCGTCGGGCGAGGCCGACTTCCTCGACCAGGCGCGCCGCGTGGCAGACCTCGTCCTCGACCACCCTCGTCGTCCCGGCGACGGCGTGCCGTACTGGGACTACGACGCGCCCGCCATTCCCGACGAGCCGCGCGACGCCTCCGCTGCCGCCGTGATCGCCTCGGCGCTCGTCGAGCTGGCCGGCCTCGCGCCCGACGACCGCGACCGCTACCTCGCCGAGGCGGACCTGATCCTGGCGGCCCTCGCGCAGGACTACCTCGTCGCCGACGACCTCGACGAGCCGTTCCTCCTCGACCACTCCGTCGGCAGCGTGCCGGGCGGCTTCGAGGTCGACGTGCCCCTCACCTACGCCGACACCTACTACGTCGAGGCGCTCCTCCGCCGCCAGCGGCTGGCGGACGACCGCCCCGCCCTGGGCTCCCGATGACCGTGACGCTCTCCCGACTCGCCCTCCCCGCGCTGGCCCTCCTGCTCGCCCTGCCCGCCTCAGCGCAGGCGGGCCGCCAGACGACCAACATCAACGCCGGCTGGGACTACCTCGAACAGGCCGCGCCGACCCCCGAGGCGGCCAACGTCGCCCGCGGATGGACGACCGTCTCGCTGCCGCACTCCTGGAACGTGTGGGACACCGCCGATCTGGAGCCGGGCTACCGCCGCGACGCGAGCTGGTACCGAAAGACGATGGACCTCACGCCCCAGAGCGGGCGCCGGATGCTGCTCTACTTCGAGGGCGCGGCCATGACGGCCGACGTGTTCGTCAACGGCGAGCGCGCGGGCGGGCACGTCGGCGGCTACGTGGGCTTCGACGTCGACATCACCGACCAGGTGCAGGCGGGCCCCAACGAGATCCTCGTGCGCGTGTCGAACGCCTACG
>JBCDLV010000167.1:0-7760 GCA_038744895.1 Bacteroidota bacterium
TCAGCCGTCGAGTTCACGATGGGGTCCTGAGGAGCCACCAGCGTCTGACCGACGTTGACAGCACCTGGCGTCTCGTTGATTCCGGTCGCCCCTGCGAAATCTATCCCTCGGGATCCCGTCCCCTGAAGCGAGATGGAGGTTCCGGTGGATGTACCTGAGTTCTCGGAGACGCCGATGTCCGTCGAGGTGAGTCCCGCAGCAGGCCCATCTGCTGCCGTGAATGTTCCCTCGTAGGACAGGAACTCGATCACGTTGCCGGCCGCGTTGACGAGCGCGATCCCATCGGGCGCCCCGTTCTGCAAGCCGTTCGACGGGTAGGTCACGACCTGAAAGCCGAACCCGTTCGACTGGTTGGTGAGGGTCCCGCTCAGGTTCTCAGTCCTATATCTAGTCCCGGAGGAGCCATTGTACCCGACGACAGTCCAGCCGTTCAGATTAGTCCCAGCCAAGCCGACGACCTCAACGAACTCCCCGACGTCAACTCCGGCGTTGTCGTAATGGAACTCGTTGATCCACACCGTCTGCGCGCTGGCGGTGCCTGTCGCCAGGCTGAAGAGAGCCGCCAGCAGGGCGAGCGCGGGAAGGGAGCGGAGCAAGGCCGTCATCGGGAAGGGCGAGAGTCTGCGCGATATGAGCCCGCAACCTCCTCAGCCGTGGCGCTTGCAGCGGGGTCCGATTGGCCCGTTGTGTCCGCTCCGATCAGCCCGAAAGGGCGCTACTGGTCCTTGAGGCTCTTCACCGAGATCCGCTCCGGCGTCAGATCGAGGCCATCGAGACTGTCGTCGAGCGCGGCTCCCTCGCGGTTCAGGACCGCTGTCATCGTCGAGTCGTCCCAGCCGAGGGCCTCGCCCAGCTGGCGGACGGTCCGGGCACGGACCACGCGACCCTCGCCGTCCGTCACCGCCACGGCATCGCCCCCCTCGACTTGGAAGCGGAGCGGCTTACCGCCGGCGACCGCCAGCGAGCCGGCCTCAACGCGATAGCGGTACGTCGTGTCAGCGACGAACGCGGTCTCCTCCGTCACCGGCCCCTGGTCCTCCCGCTGGAGCACGGCCACGCGCCCCTCGCGAACGACCACGAGCCGGTCGCCGCCGTCCGTTCCGCCGTAGACCCCCTCGAAGGCATCGTCTGCCGCCGCCCGCACTCCAGCCTGTCGTACGGTCTCGGGTATCACGACCGTCGTGTCCACGGGAAGGGGAACCACAGACGACGGGGCCTCAGTCACCGCGGCGTCGGTACGCTCTTCGCCACCGCACCCGACGAGTACACACGCAACCAGAAGTGCGACCCGCAGACCCATGCAGGAGTCAAGAGAGTGTGACACGGGGACGGGTGTACGACAGAGTTGCAGAGGAGATTTACCGGCCGAGCGAGCACGCCAGCGGTGTTCTTGTCGGCGTACGTCTAGACTAGACGGCACCCCAGGTGAGCCTCCGGCGGCCTGGTTGCTCTGTGTAGCGTGGCGCTACGAGCGAGCCTGGCATTCCGGTAGAGCTCATGCCCAAAGGACTGACAAATCCATCGCCAGCTGGCGGTCCAAAGGGCGAAAAGAACGCGACCAGATCCGCCCGTATTCGGAGCCGTGGCCGGATCGGGTTACCCTTGGTCACTTCCCGAGATGTAGCGCCCGAGCAGAGAGGCCCCTGTATGGTCCGCACGCTTGCGTTCTTGTTCACCGCGACGGTCTGCGTGGCACAACCGGCCGCGCCCGTCGCCGACCGCTTCACGCACATCGGGGTCAACGACGGGCTGTCGCAAAGCTCGGTCACGAGCATCGCCCAGGACCGCGACGGCTTCATGTGGTTCGGCACCGACGACGGCCTCAACCGCTACGACGGCGTCTCGTTCGTCGTCTACCGCCACATCGCAGGGGACTCGACCTCGCTCCTGTCGAGCCGCATCATGGACCTCCACGAGGACCGACATGGGACGCTCTGGGTCGGGACGCAGGGCGGCCTTCAGAGGCTCGACAGGCGGTCCGGACTGTTCCACACAGTCCCCGGTGGCCCCGGCACCCGAGACTCCCCCTGTGGGATTATCGTCCGCGCAGTGGCTGAGACGACCGACGGGACACTCTGGGTCGGTTCCCTCACGGGCGAGCTGTGCCGGCGCCAGCCGGGCCAGCGTGCATTTGAGGTAATCGAGCAGCAGCAAGCGTTTCCCGAGTGGACCCTCAACAGCCTGATCGCCGGGACCGACGGGTCGTTGTGGGTTCATGGGTCAACGGCATGTGTGGTGCGTCGAGGATCTGACACATGCGCTACGTTGCCCCGCAAGACCCTCCCGATGTACGCGGACGGGCGCTCAGGACTCATCGGCGTCCTGGATGATGGGGGCAGACTCTCCTCCAGGCTCGTCCGAGATCGGGCCGGGGCGTCGGTCCCACTGACGACGTTGGAGGGCGTTCGTGTCTCCGTCGGACCTCAGACCATTGACCGCGTCGGGGACGCACTGTGGGTTGGGACAGAGGGTGAAGGCGTCGTTGTCCTGGACCCGGTCACCGGCGACGTGTCGTGGATCATGCCTCGCCCGACGATCGGAAGCGGCTTCCGGGACGGCAATGTGCGGTCCATCTACCGCGACCGAAGTGGGGCGGTTTGGATCGGGACTACCGAGGGTGTCAGTCGATGGGAGGGCCGCGGCACTCGGTTCGACCTGTACCGGGCAGGGCCGGACGGCCTGAGCAGCAGCCGCGTCAACGGCATCCTGGCGACCTCGCCGCGCACCGTCTGGGTCGCCACGAACGACGGGCTCAATCGACTCGACCCCACCACAGGACGCGTCGAGGTCTACCGCCGCCCTCCGTCCGGAGTGAGTGTCCATCCCAACGCCTTCTGGCGCATTCTGGAGGACGCGCAGGGCCGCATCGTGGTCACGAGCCGACGGGAGGGCGTCTTCGTGGCGGACACAACTCGAGGGACGTTTCGGCGCGATCCGTTCTACGAACGGTTGACGTCTGTTCTCGTCGAGCAACCGGGAGCGGCGGCCATTCGAGGCATCACCATAGACCGCCAGGGGCGCACGTGGGCCGGCGCCGTGGGGGGCGTTGCTGTTCACGATCCCCGCACCGACGACGTCACGGCCTACATCGGCCAGACCTCTCGCCTTCCGTCCCACCGCATCAACACCATCTATGAGGACCGAGCCGGCGATATCTGGCTGGGCACCGACGCCGGCTTGTGCCGCCTCGACCCGACAGCAGATGTGTTCAACTGTCTGACGCAGGCGAACGGGCTCAGCGCGGAGGTCATCTGGACCCTTGCAGAGTCGGACGCCACGCCCGGCGTCCTCTGGGCGGGCACCATTGGAGGTGGCCTCTGCGCCGTCGACCGCGACGCCGAGAGCGCCGAGTGCCTCGCGCTCTCGGACGGCCTTCCCAGCGACGTCATCTACGGCGTTCTCTCCGACGACGCCGGCGCGCTCTGGCTCACGACAACCGCAGGTCTGGTCCGTCTCGACCCCGTCACGGGCGACGTCCGGCGGTACACCGAGGCGGATGGGCTTCAGTCCAACGAGTTCGACCTGATGGCCTACGAGCGTGGACCCGATGGCTGGATGTTCGTCGGGGGGCGCCGTGGGCTGAACCGGTTTCACCCGGCCCGGCTATCGCGGCGCGGGCAGGCGCCACCGGTTCGGTTCACCGGCATCACCGTTCTCGGTGAGCGGCGCGTTGGCTTGCCCGCTTCCGGCGACACGCTCCGCCTCGATCACGACGAGGCCGTGTTCACCATCGACTTTGCCGCGCTCGCCTACACGGCCCCTCTGGACAACCGATACCGCTTTCGTCTCACCGGTCACGACGCCGACTGGCGCGAGACCGATGGGCGGCGGCCCACGGCGTCGTATTCGCGGGTGCCACCGGGTCGCTACGTGCTCGAAGTCCTCGGCTCGAACCACGACGGCGTGTTCACCGAGGAGCCCGAGCGCCTTGTCGTTGAGATCCGGCCCGCCTGGTGGCAGCGGCGGGACGTCCAGGGACTCGCGCTGGTACTACTCGTGGGCGGACTCCTCGGCGGCGGTGTGGCCGGCATCCGCCAGCGGGACCGCCGTGTCGAGGCCGAGCGCGCCGAGCACGTGCACCTCCAGCGGCGGCTGGCGGAGAGCCGCGAACGCGAGCGCTACCGGATCGCCCGCGACCTCCACGACGGGCCGGTCCAGGGACTGTACCGCCTCGGCCACCAGCTCGACCGCGCTTCCCTCAAGGGCGACACCGCTGGCGTAGCTGCCGCGCGCGAACAGGTCAACGCCGTCGCCGACGAGCTCCGGACCGTGCTGCAGGCGCTCCGGCCGCCCATCATCGAGCAACTGGGGGTAGGGCCGGCGCTCTCGTCGCTCGTCCGAACGTACCGCCGAGCCCACCCCGAGACGACGATCGTGGACGGCATCGACGTCGACGGGAAAGGGTGGCCGTTCGAGGTGCAGCATGCCCTCTACCGGGTGGCCCAAGAGGCACTGACCAATGCCGAGAAGCATGCCTCGCCGTCTGTCGTGGCCCTCCGCATGGTCGAGGACCCCGCTGGCGTCCGGCTCACCGTCGAGGACGACGGTGTCGGGTTCCGCCTGCCGGACTCGCTCATCGACCTCGCGAGAGACGACCACTTCGGACTCGTCGGGCTGGTAGAGCGGGTCGAGGCGCACCAGGGGCGGATCCGGGTAGACAGCGCGCCAGGCGAAGGGACCCGGATCTCTGTCGTGGTCCCGTCCGAGGCGCTCAAGCCCGCGTCCGAGCCTGCCGACACCTCCTCTTCCGGGAGCTAGCGCCCGGCAGACCGGCGAGTTCGCCAATCGTCGCCTCGCCGGGTTCCGACCTTTGCTCCGTACGCCTCTGTGTCCATGTCTGACGAATCCATCCGCGTCGTCATCGCCGACGACCACCCAACGTTTCGCACCGGGCTCCGCGATTACCTGCAGGACGATGCCGGATTCGACGTGGTCGGCGAGGCCGCCGACGGCGAGGAGGCCGTCCAGCTAGCGGCGCGCCTTCAGCCTGACGTACTCGTGCTCGACCTCGACATGCCCCGGCTCTCGGGCATCGACGCGGCCGCACGCGTCCGCACGCAGGCGCCCGAGGTCGAGGTCCTCATCCTGAGCGCCTTCGACGACGACGCCTATGTCTTCGGCGTCATCCAGCACGGTGCGGCGGGCTACCTCACCAAGCGCGAGTCGCTCTCCACCATCAGCGACGCCATCCGCGGCATCGCGCGGGGCGAGACCGGCTGGCTCAGCCGACGCGTCGCCGCCATCCTCGCCGACGGCCAGCGCCAGCGGGCCGCGGTCCACCGCCAGCTGGCGACGCTCACCGAGCGCGAGCGCGAGGTGCTGGACCTGCTGGCGGAGGGATTTTCCAACCCCGACATCGCCGACCGGCTGTTCGTGACGGAGAGCACCATCAAGAAGCGGCTCACGCGCATCTACGAGAAGATCGACGTCGAGACGAGGACGCAGGCCGCCGTCTGGATGTGGGCGAACGGGCTCCACACACCCGCCGAGGAGACGGCCTAGCTCACGCGCCCAGCGCGTCGGCCAGCGCAGGGAGAGCATCGCCGAGAGGCGCGTCGAGGGCCACCGTCGCGTGGCGGTGCGCGCGCGTCGTGCCCAGCGTCACGATCGCGACTGGCGTCCCCTCGGCGTCCGCCTGGCGGACGAACCGGTAGCCGCTGTAGACCGTCAGGCTCGACCCGACCACCAGAAGGACATCCGCACCCGACACGATCCCGGTGGCCTCTGCCACGCGAGGCTTCGGAACGGACTCACCGAAGAAGACGACATCCGGCTTCAGGGCGCCGCCGCACCGACGGCACGCCGGAGGCTCGAAGGCACCGAGCGTCTCGATCTCGGCGTCGCCGTCGGGCGCCAGCTGGCGGTCGGTGGCGGCGGCCTCGACCCAACCGGGGTTGTGGTCGGCGATCTGGGCTTGGACGGCCTCGCGCGGCCACTGGGCCCCGCAGGCCAGGCATACGACGGCATCGAGCGTTCCGTGCAGCTCCACGACGCGGTGGCTTCCCGCTCGCTGGTGCAAGCCGTCGACGTTCTGCGTGACGAGCCCGTCGATCAAGCCCGCGTGCTCCATCCGGGCGAGCGCCCGGTGGCCGGGGTTCGGCAGTGCCTGGGCCATGCGCGCCCACCCGCGGCTGGCGCGTGCCCAGTACCGCTGGCGGGCAGAGGCGTCGCGCACGAAGTCGTCGTACTGGACGGGGCGGCGGTCGATGTGTCGCGTCTCTGGCCCACGGTAGTCCGGGATGCCGGATTCGGTCGAGATGCCCGCGCCGGAGAGCACCGCCAGCCGGCGACCACGGAGCAGGTGAGCGAGGGGCTGGATGTCGACGGTCACGCCGTCGAAACGCACGTCCGACGCGTGGGGTTGTGCAGAGCGGGCACGAACCGACAGACCGAAACGTAGGTAGGAGGCCCGACCTCCCCACCGCAACCCCCTCATGTCCCTTCGCCTCTCTGCCCCTCTCGTCGCCCTTCTTGTCCTCGCCGGGTGCGACTCTGGAAACGACGACGACCTCTTCCTCGCTCTCCAAGGCACCTATCAGCTCGACGAGCTGAGCTTCGACCCGGCCACGTCCTCCCTGCCAACCGCCGATGTCGGTGCGCGCCTCGACCTGGACGACACCGTCCTGCAGCTCTTCGGCGACGGAACCGGTCAGTTCATCGTCTTCGACGGATCGACGGGGCTCTCCAGCCGAATCGAGCTTCTCTACGACCCATCCTCGACGCGGGCCTCGTTCGAGGCTGAGACAGACCGCGACGGCGACTCCCTGTCGGAGTTGCTGCTGCCGGAAGAATTCAGCTTGACCTACCAGGGCGACCGTGCGACGCAGCTCACGGGCTCCTTCGACGTCAGCGGGGTGGACCTGGAGTCGTTCGACCCTGCCGTGTACCAGGACCAGCGCAGCAACCGAGGGACGCTCACGATCCGGTTCTCTCGTCCGTAGCTCCGAGCGAGCGTCCACCGCTGGCGCACCACGCCGCTCTCCATCCGTCCGGCCTCTCTCGGCATGCGAGGGAGGCCGGTAGTGTATCCGGCGTCTGTCACGCGACCCAACGCGACAGAAGCAACCCGACTGTCCTCTCGACCGGAGCGAAGCCGGGTGGCGGGATCTCCGCGTGTGGTCGGCTCAGGTACGCAGCGCTGTAGCCACCGCCAGCAGGTCCTGAGCGTCCCGCTGGCGAGCATGTTCAGCGCACGGTTTGATGCGTTAGGAACGCCATCACACGTGGCTGTTGTCAAGCAGATGGTACCTGACGCGACCGTACCTAGAGCACCACGACCGAGGGCCACTGAGCGGCGCGTGGCCTCTGGGGGCCATCCAGCAGCGCGCGGTGCGGTCCGACGCCAGCGGGACAGGCGTCTCTGCGCCCTCACTGTCGACGCGGCCGGCCCGGCCCCTGGTGTCTCCGGATCACCGGACGCGATGGCGCGACGGCTTCGCCAGCTGGCGATGGGGCCGTTTGGCTCACATCGAGACTGTCTCACAACGCACAGATTATTTGAAGGATGACGGTCGCCAGCCTATTCTCGGGTATGGTCATGTAGACACTGTCCTTCCCGACGGTCGCGAGCCCCCCGGCGCGCCCGCTCCGCCAGCTGGCGGATCCCAGGTCCCACCGCCTATGCCTACCCTCACGCTGCCTGAACCGGGGGAGACGCCCGGATCGCCTGCGAGCGATCTCGACGCAGACGTCGCCCAACTGCTCGGCGTCCTCGACCACCACGACAACGAGCCTGGGCGCTGCGCACGGATCTACGCCCA
>JBCDLV010000168.1:0-7757 GCA_038744895.1 Bacteroidota bacterium
CGTCGGGCAACGAGGTCTCAGACAACTTCGTCGGGACCAACGCCAGCGGCGCAGACCTCGGCAACGCGAACGAAGGCATCCTCGTCGAGGAGGCTCCCAATAACAGGGTCGGCGGCAACACGGTCGGGTTCAACACCGACGGGATCGTCCTCACCGGCGCCGATGCGACGGGCAACGAGATCTCGGACAACTTCGTCGGGACCAACGTCAGCGGCGCAGACCTCGGAAACAGCGTCACCGGCATCTTGGTCTCGGATGCCCCGGGCAACACGATCGGCGGCGCGGGCGCGGGCAACGTGTTGGGCCACAATGGTTTTTTCGGCATCAACATGTTCAGCGCCGACGCGACCGGCAACGAGGTCCTCGGCAACTTCGTCGGGACCAACGCTAGCGGCGCAGACCTCGGAAACGGCAATGCCGGCATCCGGGTCGTGGGTGCCCCTGGCAATACGATCGGCGGGGCCGGCGCGGGTGAGGGGAACGTGATCGGATTCAACGGCCGAGATGGCATCCTCGTCGATGCGGGCGCGACGGACACCGAGGTCCTCGGCAACTTCGTCGGGACCAACGCTAGCGGCGCAGACCTCGGCAACCAGAACGACGGCATCCTGGTCCTACAGGCCTCGGGCAACACGGTCGGCGGGGCCGGCGCGGGCAACGTGGTCGGGTTCAACAACCGGGGGATCGTCCTCTTCGATGCGTCCGGCAACGCGGTCGTCGGCAACACGGTCGAGTCCAACGGCAACGCTGGAGTCGTCGTCGCTGAAGGCAGCAACCCCGCGACCGGCAACGAGATCCTCGGCAACGCCGTCGCCGGCAACGGGAGAATCGGCATCGACCTCGGCAACAACGGCGTGACCGCCAACGACGCCGGCGACGCCGACGCCGGCCCGAACGGCCTCCAGAACTTCCCCACCATCACCGACATCGACCGCACCGCCGGCGGCGACTTCGAGGTCACGCTCGCGCTCGCCTCCACGCCCTCGACCTCGTTCACCGTCGAGCTCTTCGGCAACGACGCCGTCGACCTCTCCGGCTTCGGTGAGGGCGCCCGTCCGCTCGGCGACGTCACGCTCACCACCGACGGCGACGGCGACGGCCGAGTCACGCTCACAGTCTCTGGGGCCGACGCCGGAGCTGCGCTCTCGGCCACGGCCACCGGCCCCGACGGGACGAGCGAGTTCTCGGAGGCTGCCGTCGTCCCCGCCATCTCGGCCGGGTTCGCCGAGCGGGCCTTGACGGTCCGTGAGGACGCCGGCTCGGTCGAGCTCGTCGTCGAGCTGACGGCCGCGCCCGGCGACCCGTTCGAGGCCACGGTCACGCTCACCGACGGCGACAGCGACGGGCTCGGCGGGTTCACCTCGGCCCCGGTCGCCGCCAGCCCGGCCGGCTCGGCGACCCGGTTCGCCGTCGTGGTCCCGGTCACCGACAACGACACGGCCGAGACCGACGCCGAGTACACGTTCGAGCTGAGGGTCCAGAGCAGCGGCGTGGATGTGGATCGGAGCGAGACGACGCTGACCGTCCTCGACGACGACAACACGCCGGTCGCTGTGACCATCCCGGCCGACGGGCTCACGGCGCTGGCGGTGCCGGTCGGCGGGCTCGCCGCCTCGGACCTCGCGGCCGCCGCCGGGGCCGACTCGGTCTACGCCGTCGACGGCACACGGCTGGTTGCCCTCGACGCGAGCGACGCGCTCCGAGCCGGCCAGATCGTCGTGGTCGAGGCCGCCGGTCCCCTGGAGCTCTCGGGCTCCGCCGCGCCTGATGCCGTTGCGTTCTCGGGAGTGCCGGTGGCCGACCTGTCCCGCGCACTTGTCCCGGTGGGCAACCCGACCGACGGCCTGGTCGCGCTCTCCGACCTCGGGGTCGAGGGCGGCACGCTGGCCGACGTCGTCCTTGTGTTCGACGGCGGCGCGTTTCGCCCCATCTCGCTCGAGGGCCTAGACGATGGGACGGACGGGCGCACGGACGGCTCGGGCTCTGCCTCAGGCTCGACGGACGCCGTCCTGTCCGCCTTCGGCGTGGCCATCCTCCAGGTGGTTCCCGATGGCGACGCCGCGGACGTCTCGGTCACGCTCGACGCGGCCGCCAGCGGGGCCGACGGCGTCGCGCTCTCCGAGCTGGCGTTCGCGCCGGCCCAAGGCGAGGCGGCCGTCGTGGTCGCGCTCACGGCGGACGGCGACGGGTCCGTCGGCGACGTGGTCGCGCTCCGGTTCCAGCTCGGCGCCGACGCTCTCGGCGACGGCACGCTGGGCCCGTTCGACGGGCTCGACGTCTCCGCCCCCGAGGCGGACGGATTCGGCGGGACGCTCGCAGCGCTCGGCGGCCCGGGCGCCGACGGCTCGGCCCTCGCGTTTGCGGCGCTGACTGCGGGGGACCTCGAAGCGGGCCCGGTCACCGTCCCCCTCGTGGTCTCGGTCCCGGTGCCCGGCGACTACGCGCTCGCGCTGGCGGCGCCAGCGGGCGACGTTGGCCCGCGGGCGGTCGAGATCGAGGTCGTTGACGGGACGACGGGAACCACGCTCGACGTCGAGACGCCGTACGCGTTCTCGGTCGCCGACGGCGAGGACGTCGCCGGCCGGTTCTCTATCCAAGTCTCGCTCGGCGCTGCGGTCTCGACCGACGACGGCGTGGCGGAGCGGTCACTGTCCGTGTGGCCGAACCCGACCTCGGGCCGCGTGTCCGTCTCGGTCGCGCTGGTCGAGGCGGGCGACGTCCGGGTGTCGGTGTACGACGCGCTCGGCCGAGAGGTCGCCGTGCTCCACGACGGACCGGCAGCGGCGGGAGCATCTCGCTACGAGGTGGCCGCGGGATGGATGGCGCCGGGGGCGTACGTAGTCCGGGCGGTGAGTGGCGGCGCGGTGCTGGCGCGGGCGCTGACCGTCGTCCGCTAGGGTCTACCTGGGACGGCATACGGTGGGGCCGCCTTCTTCTGAGGGGCCCCGCCATCTATCTGCCGGCGGCGACCGCCAGCGGGTTGTGCCGATAAGAGGCGATTGAGAGCGGCGAGGAACCTCCCGGCTGGACTGCGCCAGCGCCTCCCATCTTAGCCTGGGGTCACGCCGTCTTGTGTCCTGAAGTCACGCAACCGCTGTAGAGGGCGCGCGGATGGTACCGCGTAGGCCGGAGTTTCGCTGCGCGCAGGGCCTGGCGGTCGCTTCGTCGGGAGCGTCACATGTGCCAGCGGGGCGTGCAGTCCGCGATTAAGGCGCAGGAGCCTCGGACGATATCCACCAGCGGTCTGTCTCTACACCCCCATGCCTCGTTCCTTTTACATCCTCGCGGCAGCCGTTCTGCTGGCTGGCTGCGATGCCCTCGGCCTCGGCGACGATCCTGCTCTCCTCTCCGGGACCGTCGTCAATGCCTCTACCAGTCGCCCAATTGCTGGCGCAACGGTTCAGATCAACGAGTACGACATTGAGGTCGAGACTGACTCAGTCGGTGCGTTCACACTAGAGGTCGACATCGACTCGGTAGACGTCGTCGAAATTTTTGCATTTAAGACCGGATTTGAATCAGATCAAGCATTTGTTACCGTAGATGAAGGGCAGGCTCTCACGGTTCCAGCTCTGACTCTCTTTCCGTCTTCTGGTGCAAACGGCCCGTCTGGACCCGCCACGAGCATCACGTTGGCACCTCGGTCGTCTGAAGCAATCGGCGTCAGTGAGGCAGGTTCTCAAGAGACCGCCACCCTGGTGTTTGTTGCTCTCGATGCTGACGGTAGACCGGTCGACGTTGCAAATGCCGTTGACATCTCAGCCGAGATCATCAACGGTCCCGACGGGGGCGAATTCCTGAGTCCAGCCCCTCCTGAGGCCGTCCGGACTGATGAGAACGGTGAGGCCACCGTCACGCTGACGAGCGGTACGGCAGCAGGTGTGGTTCAGGTCGAGGCTCGCGCCACCGTTAACGGGCGAGAGATTCGATCCCGGCCCATTACGCTCGTCATCAATGGCGGCTTCCCGAACCAGAATCATTTCACGGTGGCGACGGATGCACTGAACTACGCATCGTTCAACATCTTGGGGAACACGGTCAGTGTGACAGCTCTCGTCGGGGATCAGTACGCCAATCCTGTGCAGCTGGGCACACAGGTCTATTTCACGACCAACATGGGCGTCATCGGAGGTTCATCTCCGACCGATGGCCAGGGGGTAGCTCGGGTGACGCTTCTGACAGGCAATCCCTTCCCATCTGACGGAGTCGGGACGATTACAGCTCGGACCTCTGGCATCAACGGAGAAGACATCGAGGTCACGACGAGCATTCTCATTACAGGGCGTCCGCTGCTAACTCTCTTCACACCAGGCCTGGAGCTTGGCTCCTACGAGTATTCGGTGCGGGACGCTAACGGGAACCCCATGTCTGAGGGGACCTCTATCACGGTCACTGTCGAAGGAGAGAACATCGTCACGCGGGGTGAGACAGCCGTCACGCTGGGCGACATAGTGCGCACGGGCATCGGTGCCACCGACTTCACGTTCGTCATCGCCGAGGACGACCCCACGGCAGACACACCGGCTCGCGTCGACGAGATCCGGATCGAGGTCAACGGCCCGAACGGCACCGTCTCCGCTTCCCGTCCGGGCAACCTCGGCCCAGGCGTGATCGTGGCCGGCCGTCAGCGCCAGTAACCCCTTCTCCCCCGCGCCAGCCGGATGACTCCGCTGGCGCGGGAGGTCGGTTTCCAACGACGCGAGAGACCTTAGCGGCCCTCGTAGTCGGCCAGCAGTTCGACGATCTCGTCCTGGGACCGGTTGACGCGGCTCGTGGGGACCGTGTAGTTGTTGCACATCAGCGAGAACGCGATCAGGTCGCCCGCTGCCGACCGCACGTAACCGGACAGCGTGCGCGCGCCCGTAATGAACCCCGTCTTGGCGCGCACGTTGCCGCGGGCGTCGCCGGAGCGATAGCGGCGGCGGATGGTGCCGGTGTAGCCGCCCACGGCCAGGGACGCGTAGAAGGCGTCGCGCGTCGGACGGCTCGGATGCTGGTGCATCCCACGCAGAATACCGACGATCCCCGCTGGCGTCAGCCGGTTGAGCGCGGAGAGGCCAGAGCCGTCGGACACGCGGAAGCTCTCCGGGTCGACGCCGATCCGCTCCAGGAACGGCGCCTGCGCCGCGACGCCAGCGGCGGCCGACCCTAGGGGATGCTCGCTGCCCTGGTAGACGTAGGCACCGAGCGTGCGTAGCAAGTGCTCGGCGTAGACGTTGTTGGAGTCCTCGTTGGTCTGCTTGATGATCTCCGCCAGCCGAGGCGACTCGTGCGTGGCAACGCGGCGCAGTGCCTCGTAGGGAGGCGACCGGCCCCAGTCGTCGACATCGACCGGAGCGCCGTCGACGTCGATTCCCGCCTCTTCCAGCACGCCCACAAGCGTTGATACGAAATAAGCGGTCGGGTTGACCACGGCCACGTCTTCCGTCTCCGTCTCGCCAGCGGGCACCTCCGACGTGAGGGTGAACACGTTTCCGGAGAGCGCGCGGTCGTAGCCCTCGCGGATGCGCCCTCCGTCCGTCGTCGTGGTGCGATTGACCACCTGGATATATCCGTAGTCGGGCTCCACGGTGACGCGGGCGGGCTGGCCTGGCGTGGTCCCTCGCGACCGCATGTGGATGGTCCCCTCGTCGAACTGGAGGCCAGAGATCTCGGCGCCGTAGTACCACACCAGGTCGTCCCACTGCCAGCCCTGTCCGAGGTGGACGTTGTCGAAGATGTCGTCATCGCCGATGACGTCGCCGGTGATGCGGCGCACGCCGAGGGCGCGGAGGCTATCGGCCCACTGGCGGAAGGTGCGGAGCGGATCGTCGTCGGCGTAGCGGCCACCGAGCGTGGGGTCTCCGGCACCGCGCACGACGAGGTTGCCTTGGAGCGTCCCGTCCTGGATGTCGCCGTCGGCGTACAGGCGCGTCTGGTACCGGAAGCTCGGGCCGAGCGCGTCCAGGGCCGCTGCCGTCGAGAGCAGCTTCATGTTGGAGGCCGGGATGAACCGGCGGACGCCGTTGCGATCGTAGAGGACCTCGCCGGAGTCCAGGTTCACGATGTAAGCGCCCCAGTAGGCATCGTCGAACGCGCGGGCGTCCAGGATGCGGTCTACTTCACTCGTCAGTCGGGCCGGCGTGTCGGTCGCCTGTGCGCCAGCGGGACCGGCCGCGAGAAGAACCACGAGGGCCGCTAACAAGGCGAGCGAGAAGCGAACGGACATCAGAGGCAGCGTCGAAGGGTGTGCGAACGCACGGTCGGCGTGGAGTCGTGCAGGATACTCGCCGAGGGGGTGGTCTCGGCCGCCGGCGGGCGTGCCCAACACCCTCTGCCCGGCGGTCCCGCTACTCCTCGGCGTTGGTCGCCTCGTCAATCAAGGCCTCCAGTTCGTCCTGCTGGCGCTCGACACCGAGCGAGTCGCGGGCTTGAGCCTCCAGGATGGCCTGCTCTGGGTCTGGCCGCGTGAGCAGTACGTAGACGTAGCCGACCTCCGAGATCGGTGCCGCTGGCGTCAGGTGGATGATGTAGTCGTTGCGGCCGGCAGCCGCGTAGGCCGTGTCGACTCGGCCCACGGGCGTGCCCGGCGGGAAGACGCCTGAGAACGGGCTCGTGACCACGAGCATCCCTGGCTCCACAGGCTCCGTCTTGACCACGTACTCCATCGTGAGGCGGTCGAACGCGGCGCCGTCCCAGCGCACGACACCCTCTCGGCCAAGCTCCTCGATCGAAGCCGGCACGCGGAACTGCGTGTTCTGGTGCGGCAGCACGACCGAGTATCGGTTGCTCGTGAGGAGCACCCGGCCCACGATGCCTTGCTCGTTGATGACCGGCATGCCCACCTCGACCGAGTCGCGGGACCCGACATCGATCGTCAGCAGGTTGGTCTGCTGCGTGATGTCTTTCGCCACCACGCGGCCGACGACGCGAGCGACCTGTGTCGAATCCTCGAACTGGAGGAGCGACCGGAGCTGAGCATTCTCCGCCGACGCCTCGCGCAGGCGAGCCACCTCGGCCGACAGCTCGGCGGTCTGAACCCGGAGGCGCTCATTTTCAACGAGGGACCTCCGGAACTGAGACGCACGCTCGAACCATCCCTCGACGGGCGCCGTCACGGCCAGCGATGCCGCGCGAGCCGCGCGGAGAGCCGAGCCGTTCTGGGACACGAACAGGGTAACTCCGATCAGGAGGAGCACAGCGAGGATCACGTAGTCTCGTGTGCGCTCCCAGACCTGTTGAGCGAGGGCCATTGCGGAAGATGAGTCAACCGCTCCCTACGGATCAAGCGAGGGTCGGTTCGCTGCTGATCCTGGCAGCGTGCGCACCGTTCCCGGCCTGTTCTCCTTCCTTGCCAGCAAGCCCTCGTTCATTATTCAACCGCCCCCCGGATGCCGATCAGGCAATACACGCGCTGTGGTGCGTTCTTCCGGGCGCACTCCCCACCACGCTGTGCTCCGCTTTCTCACCGTCGCCGTCCTCCTGCTGGCGCTCGCCGCATGCGACGGCGCGACATCCAGGGCCGACGTCACCGGCCTCCGCCTCCAGCGCGAGGGCGAGGCGTATCCAACGCTGACGGGCTACCTCGTCAACGAGGGCGACCGGCCGATCACGTCGGCGGACGTGTTCGTGACCCTTTACGACGGCGACAACCGCCCCCTCGACGACGTGATCGTTCAGGTCCGCAACGTGGCCGCTGGCGACTCGGCTCGGTTCGAGCAGCGCCTCGACCTCCAGGCCAACGGGGCCAAGCTGAAATACATCGGCGCCAACTAGCC
>JBCDLV010000169.1:0-7744 GCA_038744895.1 Bacteroidota bacterium
GCAAGACCAGTTGTCCGTCGGCGGTTACGCGGACGTCCGTCTCGATCAGGGCAGGGGCGTGGTTGAGCGAGTAGTCGAACGTCTCAAGGGCGTTCTCTGGCAGACCGGGAACGGGACCTCCGCGGTGTGCGCTCACCAGGATCGGTGCGTCGGGGCGCCAGCGGAGCGCGCCTGCGAGTGCGTCGGCCGAGGCGTAGTCGCGGTAGTGGACCGACGAAACGGGAACGCGGACGCGGTCGGCCGGTCGCTCGTCGAGCCCCAGAGGGCGCGGGGATCCGCACGCCGTGGCGACGAACGCCAGCAGGAGAAGCCATCGGTTCATGCTGCAGCCTCGGCCACGCCGTGCTTGAGTCGGGAGAGAACGCCGGCAAACCCATGCTGGCGCTGTGGCCCGAGAAGCGCCGCGACCCCCAGCTGGCGCAGGAGATCGTCCGGGATGGCGGCGACCTCCTCAGGTGTCGCGCCGTCGTACGCGTCGATGAGAATGCCTACCAGCGCACGCTGCGTCGGCGCATGGCCGGGGATATCGGCGTGGAGGTGGACCGTCTGGCGACCGCTCTCGGTGGTGACCTGGGGGAAGAAGTAGACCTCTGCCTGGCACTCATGGATGCGCCCGAGCCCGGCATCACGTGCCGCCTGGAAGGCGTCGGGCAAGGGCGGGAAGTCGCGCGCGTGCTCCAGAAGCAGCTCGACCTGGAAGTCACGCGGGGCCGCTGCCAGCTCAGCGGCGATCTCGCGAAGGCGGGTATTCATGAGTCAGTGGTGTGCATGAGGCCACCGGAGGAGTCCGGTCGAGCCTGCCGGTGAGGTTTGCAGTGGTCGCGAGGGCCCGTCTGCGGCAGACAGTTACCCCGCGATCTCGCTGGCGTTGTCGGGGACGCCCTTTTCTACAGGAGCGCCGACCAGGTTGCCCCACTCCGTCCACGATCCGTCGTAGTTGCGGACGTTGTCGAAGCCGAGCAGGTACCGCAGGACAAACCACGTGTGGCTGGAGCGCTCGCCGATCCGGCAGTAAGTGATGGTCTCCTCAGATGGGTTGAGCCCTTGCTCGTCCAAGTAGATCGCCTCGAGTTCATCACGGCTTTTGAACGTGCCGTCCGCGTTGGCAGCGCGGCCCCACGGGACGTTCGACGCTCCCGGAATGTGGCCGGCACGGAGCGCGGGCTCGGAGGCCGGGCTGTGTGGGGCGTGTGAGATCTCGCCGATGTACTCCGCAGGGCTTCGGACATCGACCATGGGACCACCTGCATTCATGTGCGCCAGCACATCATCCCGGAAGGCACGGATCGAGGGCTCGGGGTGCTGCGCAGTGTAGTCGGTGCTCTCGAATGCTGGGACATCCGTCGTTAGTGTCCGCCCCTCGGCTTCCCACTTGGTCCGTCCTCCGTCCATCACGCGGCAGTCTGCGTGCCCGAACATCGTGAAGGTCCAGAAAGCATACGTCGCCCACCAGTTGGACTTGTCTCCGTAGAAGACGAGCGTGGTGTCTGGCCGTATGCCGAGCCGCGAGCACAGCGCCTCGAACTGATCTTGGCTGATGTAATCGCGGACATCTGGGTCTTGCAGATCGGTCTGCCAGTCCACGTGGACTGCGTTGTGCAGGTGCCCCGTCGCGTACAGCAGAACGTCCTCGTTGGATTCGATGACGCGGATGCGGTCCGTGTCGGCGAGGTGCTTGGCGACCCAGTCCGTCGAGACCAGGATTTCGGGGTGTGCAGCGTCGGACATGGGTGCTGAGGGAGCGGGTTTTGAGTGGTCGCAACGCCGGGTCGGAGGCCAAGGATTCCGCCAGCGGGGCCCGATATCTCGTGGGGTCGTGCCGTGTGCCTTGGCACGTGCTTCAAAGGCCCTCTATATTCGCGCCCGTCGCTTCTCATTCCCTTAACAGCCGCGCCGCTCACGCCTGACTTGTTACAGTCCTACTCACACTCAGGACACAGCTGGCGTGCGTGCGCACGAACCAGAGGAGCGGCGAGGTGTCGCTCCCACCAAGCGGACAACGGGAAGCACGACGACCGGGGCGTTGGGATTGGCCCACTCCCCCCTCAGCCCCGGCCGTCAGGCCTCGGCACCCACCGATCGGCGCCCGCGGCGCCATTTCGCCCCCAGGCCTGACGCCTGGGTTCACACACCACCCTCCAGGAGGTAGCAATGTTTCGATCACTGAGCACAGCGGTGCTCCTTCTGCTCTTCGCGCTGCCAGGTGTGGCGCTGGCGCAGAACACCGGCAAGCTGTCGGGTCGCGTGACGGACGCCGATACAGGCGAGCCGCTCATCAGTGCCACCGTGTTCCTCGCTGATATCCAGCGCGGCGCGGCCACCGACATCGACGGCAACTACACGATCCTCGGTATTCCCGTGGGTCAGTACGACATCACCTACTCGTACACGGGCTATCAGTCCCAGACGGTCACCGACGTCGAGATCTCACAGGGCCGTACCCGTACGGTCGACATCGAGCTTGCGTCGCAGCAGCTCGGGGAGGTCGTCGTCGAGTACGAGCGTCCCCTGATCCAGCGCGATGCCATCGGCGTTCCGAAGGTGGTCACGGGTGAGGACATCCAGAACCTGCCGGTTCGTGGCATCACGAGTGTCGCCGCCATTCAGGCCGGTGTCGTCTCGAACGACGGCTCTGGGACCCTCAACATTCGCGGCGGCCGTGGCGAAGAGGTCGATTACTACATCGACGGTGTGAAGGTGATCGGCTCGATCGCGGTGCCGCAGCAGGCCATCGCCGAGCAGGAGATGCTCATCGGCACGATCCCGCCGCAGTACGGTGATGCCACCGCTGGCGTGATTTCGATCTCGACCCGTGGCGGCGGCAACCAGTTCTTCGGTGCTGTCGAGGCGATCACGTCGTACGGTCTCGACTCGTACGGATACGCGCTCGGGTCGCTGTCGCTCGGTGGGCCAATCATCCGCGACCGGCTGAGCTTCTTCGGCTCCGCGCAGGGCACCTTCCTGGAGGACGCGTCTCCGTATGCCCAAGACATTCTTCAACTCAACGACGCGGACTACAACGCCATCCAGCAGTCACCGCAGGTGATCCGCGTGGCACGCGACGGCGTTGACCAGAACGGGGTCCCGTTCTCCGACCTTGACCCGAGCGGATTCGCGACCACGCCCCTGTTCGAGGACGACGAGTTCCTCTACTTCCCGTTCCCTGATGGATTCTCCATCGGCGATGGCGAGAGCGTCACGCCGGACAGCCTCGGTGGCCTCCTCTTCGGATTCGATCCGAACGATCCCAACGCGGTCTCGGTGCACCCTGGCGACTTCATCGGAGCCTTCCGGACAGGCTACGCCCTGTTCTCGGACATCAACGACTTCGAGTCGGTCTCGTCTAAGGACGATCCGTCGCAGCAGCTCGCCTTCAACGGCAACCTTGAGCTTCGTCCGGTGAGCGGCGTCAACATTCGCCTTGGCGGCGCCTACACGCGCTCGGACAATCAGAGCTTCAGCTTTGGCCGCTCCCTCTTCAACCGGGACCGGTACACCCTCTCAGACAGCGAGGTGTATCGCGGGTTCTTGTCGCTCCGACAGGTGCTCTCCAACACGGCGTTCTACCAGATCCAGGCGGAGTACACCAACAGCGACTTCCTCTCCTATCCAGAAGAGTTCGGGAGCGACATCCGGGACATCGTCGAATACGGCAACATCGACAACCCGGTCAACGAGACCGCTCGTGGCTATGTCGGTCTCAACCCCGCCGGCGAGTACGTCAGACAGTTCGGTGACGGCACGTTCTCTCCGCCCCGCGCTCTCGACCGAACGTTCTCCGGTCCTGGTGCTGGGATCAGCGGATTCTCACAGTCGCGTGCCGAGCAATTCCGTGTCTTCGGTAACGCTCAGACGCAGATCGCCGTTCACGAGCTCTCCTTCGGAGGTGAGTACGAAACGCGCACGCAACGTGGCTGGAGCATCGGCGGCTTCTCGACGGCCCGCTTCATCGAAGACGGCGTCGACCTCGACGGCGACGGTGTGATCTCGGCCGAGGAAAGTGGCGTCGAGACACTCGTCGACACCGATGGTGACGGCATTCCGGACGGCGGTGTCTCCTCGTGGGACGAGCTGCCCTACTCGGCGGGCTTTGAGAACAGCGTCTCCTACTTCGGCTACAACTACCTCGGCACCGAGGAGGTCGACGATGGTGACCTCACGTCGTTCACGGACGGGTCGAACCGCAACATCGCTCCGTACAAGCCGATCTACTACGGCGGCTACGTTCGGGACCGTGTGGAGTACCGAGACATCGTGCTCGACCTCGGGCTGCGCGTCGACGTGTTCGACAACAACACGCTCGTGCTGCGCGACCCATACGCGCTCCGCGACATCTTCCGCGTTTCGGATCTCCAGGCAACTGGCTCGATCACGAACGACGCGGGCGACGTGCTGGCGACGGCTCCTTCCGGTGGGTTCCCATCAAATGTCGAGGGGGACTTCGCCCTCTACGCCAACGGTGGAGAAGTCGTCGGCTACCGCGACCTCGACGGCCAGTTCTACAACGCCGCTGGCGAGGCCGTCCCGTCCGCGGATGTGTTGCAGGGCACGCGTGCAGGCTCCCCGATCCCAGACGGGAACCAGCTCTCAGACGACGCCTTCCGTGACTACGACCCGGCGCTCACAATCATGCCGCGCATCGGCGTGACATTCCCGGTCACAGACCGTGCTCTGTTCTTCGCGTCGTACAACGTGACCAGCCAGCGGCCGAGTGAGAACGCGTTCGCGACGGTCCTGGACTTCACGCGCCGAGCCGCACGCGGCGGTGGAACGCTCAACAACACAAACCTCCGCCCGGAGGTCACGACGCAATACGAGCTCGGCTTCCGCCAGCGCCTCGGCCAGCAGGCCGCGCTGACCCTTTCCGGTTTCTACCGGACGCAGCGCAACAAGGTCACGCTGCGGAACCTCAACACTGCGTTCCCCGCTGGGTACACGACCTACACGAACCTCGACTTCACCACGACGAAGGGGCTCGAGGTCGGCTTCGACCTGCGTCGGACGCGCAACCTTTCGGTCAACGCGAACTACACGCTCTCGTTTGCCGAGGGCACCGGGTCCGACTCTCGCACGGCGCGCATCATCGCGTGGCGGAGCCAGACCGAGGTGTTCCCTGAGACGCTTGCGCCGCTCTCCTTCGACCGTCGGCACAACCTGAACCTGTCGCTGGACTACCGTCTTGGACAGGGCGAGGGCCCGATGATCGGCGGCGTCCGCCCGCTGGCAGGCTTTGGCTTCAACCTCCTCGGTGTACTCCAGAGTGGCAGCCCCTACACGCAGCTGGACGACGCGGCGCTGAACAGCCCGATCGGTCAGAGCACCAACGGCGGCGCCATCGGTGCGGTGAACTCGGTGTACCTGCCGTTCACCAGCCGTCTCGACCTGCGAGTGGACCGCGACTTCAACCTCGGAGCGGCCAGCTTCAAGGGCTTCCTGTGGGTCCAAAACCTGCTCAACCAGGATCAGGTGTACTCGGTCTATCGAGACACCGGCCTGCCGGACGACGACGGGTTCCTGGCGACAGATCCAGACGCTGTTCGCGCCCTGCCCACGGAGCTCGAACGGGACGCCTATCGATTCCTGTACTCCCAGTACGTGGGTAGTCCGGTTGTCCTCGACGGGTTTGGCGTCAGCGGCGGCCAGTTCTATGGCCTCCCGCGTCGGATCCGTCTCGGCGTCACCCTCGATTTCTAGCACGGACCCAGGCGGGCCTGCCTCTCCGCGCGAGAGGCAGGCCTGAAGTCCGGTGGCTCCACACACACGCATACATCGTTTCATGAACGCACTTTCTACGTCCCGCTGGCGCCTTTTGACGCTGGCGCTCGGGATCCTCACGGTGGCTGCGGCCCCCGCGATGGCCCAGGGCAAATACATCCCGACGCCCCCGCTGGCGACGGCCAACAGCTCCAGCGTCGGCTGCGCGACGGGCTCGGAGCAAGTTGACCTCGACATCAACAACGTCCGCGCCCAGCTTTACAACATCGGCGGCCTGTTCTGGCGCGGCTCCGGCGCCCAGTACGAGGTCCCAGCAGGTTCGGGTCTCGTCTCCATCTTCGCCTCCGGCATCTGGGTCGGTGGTGAGATCAACGGTCAGCTTCACTTCGCCGGCTCCACGTACAGCCCCTGGGAGTACTGGCCTGGCCCGCTCGACGCCAACGGCCTCACGACCGAAGAGCGCTGCGCGGAGTTCGACCGCTTCTGGAAGGTCTCGATCGACGACATCCGAACCTTCAACGCGACCGGTTCCGACCCGACGGCAGACGAGAGCCTCTCGAGGTGGCCGATTGCCTACGGTGCTCCGTTCTTCGTGGACACCAACGGCAACGGCCGGCGCGATGCGCGTCTCGACGACGACGAGGACGGCGTCCCGGATGAGCCCCGCATCGAGCTCGACATCAACGATGCAGGCTATGGCACGCGCCAGATCAACCTCGCTGCAGGCGAGCGCCCGGACATCATCGGCGACCAGGGCATCTGGTGGGTGATGAACGATGAGGGCGCCGGCGCATCGCACGACTGGAGCCAGGCCAACACGATCCGCCTCGAGGTTCGCGCTCAGGCGTTTGCATTCTCCACAGCAGACGCCCTCAACAACGCGACGTTCTACCGCTACCAGTTCTTCTACCGCGGCTCCGAGCCGATGGAGAACACGTACCTGGCCATCTTCTCGGATCCGGACCTCGGCGAGTTCAACGACGACTACGTCGGCTCCGACCCGGACCTCGGCCTCGGCTTCGTCTACAACGGCGACGACTTTGACGATGGCGGCGGCGGCTACGGCGCCAACCCGCCGGCTCTAGGGTACGACTTCTTCCAGGGACCGCTCGTCAACGCCGACGGCATTGACAACGACGAGGACGGTGAGACCGACGAGGCCGACGAGCGTCTCGCGATCGAGAAGTTCTTCTACTTCACCAACGGCGGTGCCGGCCCGACGGTCGACCCGAACAACGGTGAAGAGGCCTACTCCTACATGCGTGGCTTCTGGAAGGACGGCACGCCGCTCCGCGAGGGCGGAGACGGGTACAACACCAACGGCCCCGAGGTCGACTTTGCCTTTCCCGGCAACCCGCCGGAGTTCTGGAGCGAGTACAACGTCGACGGCAACGGCACGGTGAACAACCCAGCGGACCGCCGCTTCGGTGTTTCCTCCGGTCCGTTCACGTTCAACCCGGGCGATTCGCAGGAGATCGTGTTCGGTCTCGTGTGGTCGCAGGCGCGCGGCGCTACCACGCTGCCACAGATCGCCTCGGTCCAGCAGCTCAAGGTGGACGACGCGACGCTCCAGAACGCGTTCGACGCCGAGTTCTCGCTGCCGCAGCCACCGCCAGCAGTGGATGTCGCAGCCTTCGGCCTCGACCAGCAGATCATCCTCGAGTACGACTCGGAGACCGGCGACATCAACGACATTTTCCGATACGAGGAGGAGAACCCGTTTGCGCCTGTCGATGCGGATGACCGGACCTACAACTTCGAAGGCTTCCGGATCTTCCAGTACCGGAACCCTGCCGACGGTGAAGGCACGCTGATCGGCCAGTTCGACATTGCCAACGGGGTTACCACGGTGACGGACGTTCGCGTCGATCCCGTGACGGGCGCCGAACTGACCCAGGTGGTCAACAACGGCTCGGACAACGGCAGCGCCACGCTGACGCCGACCACGTTCTCGGTTACGACCGACGCCTTCGGCGGCGGCGGGCTTCGCAATGGCACCGAGTACTACTTCGGCGTCCAGGCCTACGCC
>JBCDLV010000170.1:0-7729 GCA_038744895.1 Bacteroidota bacterium
CGCGGATGTCTTCGCCCGCGACGGCGCCGACTGGGTCCAGCTGGCGACGGGCGAGACCGTCCGCGCCGACTGTCTCGTGAGCGTCGACGGCGTGCTGCTGCCGACGTCGTGCTAGGTGCCGGTGCCGTCCGCGCCTACGTCGAGGGGGCCATCGGCGCGTCGCTGAGCGAGGACGAGGCGGCCTGGATGACGGAGCGCCTCGCGTCCCTCGGGCTCGCCGCTGGCGCGCCGTACGTGCAGGAGGGGAGCGTCTGCCGGAGCGTCGCGTTTGTGTCGTCCGGCCTGCTGCGCGTGATCGCCGGTCACGACGGCGACGACCGGACGACGTATTTCGCTGTCGAGGGTGAGTTCGCCAGCGACTACGGCAGCTTCCTCACGGACGCGCCCTCGCGCCTCCGCATCGAAGCCGTCGAGCCGACGACGCTGCTCCTGCTCTCTCGCGAGACCGTCCACGAGGCCTACGACCGGTTCCCGTGGGGCGACCGCCTCGGGCGTGTGATCGCGGAGCGCCTGTTCGTCGAGGCGCACCAGCGGCTGGTGTCGTTCTACCTCGACTCGGCCGAGGACCGCTACCTCGCGCTCCAGGAGCGCCAGCCGGACCTGCTGCAGCGCGTCCCCCAGCACATGATCGCCGAATACGTGGGCGTGCGGCCGCCGTCGCTCAGCCGGATCCGCGCCCGGCTGGCGTGCCGGGGCTGACCCCGACCGCCTGACCTCGACCGCCTGCCACGAGATCGAGCGCCAGAGGGCACGACCTGCGCCAGCAGGGACAGCGTCCGCTGGCGGCGAGCCAGGCGCCGACGGGCCTCTCCAGACGATCGAGCACCTCGGGCGCCAGCGGGACGCAGGAACCGGTAGACTCCCGCTCCCGTGCCGGACGCCGGCGAACGGGCACCTCGCCGCACTCTGCCGGGATCTACACACCGATACCCAGCTTCCGCCCATGACGGCCTCTGACACGCCATCTGCTCCGCGCCGGCGGCCCCGCTGGCGACGCATCCTCGGGTGGACGAGTCTCGTGGTGGTCCTCGGCGTCACCGCGCTGACCGTCGAGGCCTGGCCCGCGCTCGGCGGCGAGATCGAAGGCGCCCGCTTGGAGCGTGTACAGCAGTCGCCCCAGTACCGCGACGGTGCCTTCCGCAACCTCCTGCCGGAGCAGACGACCGGGTTCTCGGTCGGCGTGATGTGGGACTTCGTGACCAGCGACACGCCGTTCCAGACGCCCGAGACACCGCTGGCGACTGTGGCGCCAGCGGAGGGCGCGTTCGCCACGCTGCGCGACAGCCTGCGCGTGACGTGGTTCGGCCACTCGACGCTGCTCGTGGAGCTGGACTCGACGCGCCTGCTGATCGACCCGGTGTGGGGCGACCGCGTCTCGCCGTCCCAGTTTGTCGGCACGCGCCGGTTCGCGCCGCCTCCGTTGGCACTGGACGACCTGCCGGCCGTCGACGCCGTTCTGATCTCGCACGACCACTACGATCATCTGGACGTGCCCACCGTCCGCCAGCTGGCGGAGCGCGTGCCGATGTGGGTCGTGCCGCTGGGGTTGGGCGCACACCTGGAAGCGTGGGGAATCCCTCTGGACCGGATCACGGAGCTGGACTGGTGGGAGACGACCGAGGCCGCTGGCGTCACGCTCGTGAGCACGCCCGCGCGGCACTTCTCCGGCCGGTTCGTGACCGACCGCAACGCGACGCTGTGGACGGGCTGGGCCATCCTGGGGAGCGACCAGCGCGTGTGGTACTCCGGTGACACGGCGCTCACGCCGGAGTTCGCGACGGTCGGCGAGCGCTACGGGCCGTTCGATCTCACGCTCGTCGAGTCCGGGGCGTACAACGCGGCATGGAGCGACGTACACCTCGGCCCGGAGCAGGCGGTCGCGGCGCACCGGATGGTCCGAGGGCGCGTGCTGATGCCGGTTCACTGGGGCATGTTCGACCTCGCCAACCACGGCTGGACCGAGCCCGCCGAGCGCGTCCGCGCTGCGGCCGCGTCCCTCGGCATTCCCGTCGCGCTGCCACGACCCGGCGAGAGCATCACGCCCGAGGCGTTCCCCACGGAGCGCTGGTGGCCGGCGCGTCCCTGGCAGACGGGAGCCGAGGCGCCAGCGGTCTCGACGTCCCTGCCGGACAGCGTGCGGAGCCTGCTGCCGTAAGCGCAGGCGACGTCCAGGTATGAGCTAGGGCGGTCCAGGGCCGATCTGGCCGGAGCACGCGGGCTCGGTTCTTCACCTGGGTGAATGCGGTCCGTCCCGCTGGCGCCGCAGGTTGGCCGCGCACCCTCCGGTCATGCCATGCGCCGTGTTCTCCTCGTATGCCTCTCCGTGGCCCTCGTGGGCTCCGTCGGCTGCTCGCCAGCGGGCGTGTTGCGCGCCGAGAGCAGCCCCGTCACGCAGGTTCGCCTCGGGCCTCCGCTCTCGCCGAATGCCTTCATCGTCACGGGCACGCGAGGTCCCATCGTCGTCGACCCCGGGCCACCGGGTGAGGGCCACGCCCAGCGCCTCGATGCGGCGCTCGCCGACCTCGGCTTCCGGCCCCAGGATGTCGCGCTCGTCATCCTCACGCACGCCCACGTCGACCACGCCGGAGGATCGGCACGGCTCCAGGCCCTCGGCGCGGAGGTCGTCGGCGGGCTCGGAGACCTCGTCGCCTTCCGCTCGGGCCAGGGGGGACACCTCCGCCCGACAGGCCTGGAAGCCGAGTTCGTGGACGCGGTCCTGATCGGCAGCGGCTCGTTTCCAGCCGTGGATCCTGACATCGTGCTCGGCCCGGAGCAGCCGTCGCTGGACCTGTCACCGTACGGCGTCGACGGGCGCGTCATCCAGATGCCCGGCCACACGCCGGGCTCGCTGGCCGTCCTCCTCGCCAGCGGGGAGGCCATCGCCGGCGACCTCGTCCGGGGCGGCTACTTCGGTGGCATGCTGGCGTCGAGCCGGCCCATGACGCACTACTTCCAGGAGGACCGCCTCCAGGCCGAGGGCCACGTGGCGGCGCTGCTGCGCTGGGGTGCCCGCCGCCTGTACGTCGGCCACGGCGGTCCGCTCGCCGCTGACCGGCTGGCGGATTGGCTCGACGCTGCCCTCGATCCTGACCCCACGGCGACCCGATGACAGACGCCATCCTCGTCACCGGTGCGACCGGCAAACAGGGCGGCGCGGTCGCCCGCCACCTGCTGGCGCTCGGCGCCCGCGTTCGCGCCCTCACCCGCCGTCTCGACGAGGAGAACGCGTTTGTTTCGCCCACGGCTGGTCACACGCAGCCTCTGGCGGGTAGCACGGGTCCAGACAACGCTCACCGCTGTGCGACGCTTCTTTCTGCTCCCTGCCCTCGTCCTCACCCTGGCCGCCTGCGACAGCGCCGACCCCGTTTCGGAGCCTGTGTCTGGTTTCGAGGTGACGGTCGCTCCCGGTACCGCTGAGGCTCGTCTCGTCACAGGCGACGCCTCCGCCTCCGGGGAGCTCGCCGGCCAGTTCCGAACCCTCATCAACCCAGAGGGCATATTTGGCCTTGTGGCGACGGGCATCGAGCTCGCGTCCGAGGACAGCACAGAGACGTTCTTCATCATCGGCCTTACGCCTGAAGGTCTTAGCAATAGGGCCTACGACCTGTCAGAGGTGACCGCCGGGGAGGCCATCGTCTACGACGGAGGAACGGACTTCGTGGCGCTCGCCTACGTGCAAGACTCGGACGCTCCGGATGGCGCAGGCTTCGGGTTTGCCGAATCCGGGACGCTGACGGTGACCGAGACCAACGAAACGAGGATCTCGGGCACGTTCACAGCGACCGTCGAGGTCCTCCGCGGTGAGAGCACGGAGCAGATGGAGATCGAGGGCACGTTTACCGCAGACGCCGCGAGCACCGAGTAGCGCCCGCGGGGACGTCCCCGCGACGCGGCGCCCTGCTGAAGCCGCCCCGCTGGCGATGTCCCTAGGCCGTCTGAACCGTGCGCTCCGTCGGCGGCCTGCTGGCGATGCGCCGAAACACGAGCAGGTGGCCTAGAATCGCAGCCTGGACGAGGATCGAGGGAAGCCAGATCAGCGGCACGTCCGTCACGATCGCGGCCGTGCTCGGCTCGGACGTGAACTGCTGAAACGGTGTCGGCAGCGACAGGACAGCCGTCGCGACCACGATCAAGACCAGGACGAGCCCCAGCACATTCCACGCGATCACCCAGCCCCGAGCGACGCGGGACCTCCGCAGCCAGGCCGCCAGGGCGAGCGCCAGCAGGCCCGTCGCGATGTCGAAGTTCCACCCCGCGTAGGTGACCTGCACGGGCAGGACGCCCTCCACGTGCAGCCGGTGCAGCAGCACCTCCAACGGCACCCGAAACCCCTGCACGCCCACGAGAATCGCCAGCGGGATATCGTGCGCCAGCCGCCGGCCCGCTGGCGAGAACGCCAGCACGATGGTCCCGGCGGTGAGCGCGACGAACAGAAAGGCCGCTGGCGGAGGGATCTGGTCGAAGACGGCCAGCCGCCCGGACAGCGCCAACCCTGCAGTCCCCCCCATCCAGACAGCGAGCCCAAACGCCGCGATCCCCGTGCGCCAGCGGCGACGATCGGATGGCTGGGTGGCCCACACGCCCGCGAGGAGGGCGATGGCCACGAAAGCGACGAGCGAGAGGAAGGCGACGAGCGAGCCTTGTGACATAAGGGAATGCCTGATAGCTTGAGCCAAGTTCGAGGACCCCCGGGCGCAGGGCTTGTGCCAGCGTGCCGGGTATTTGACATTTCGCGCCACCCTCTCCCGGCATCGCCATGCTCGTTCCTGCTGCCACGCTCCAAGCCGCCATCACGGGCCTCACGGCGGTCGGCGTCTCGGAGGACGCGCTGCTGGACGCCGCTGGACTCACGCGGGACCAGCTGGCGGCTCCATTCGCGATGGCGCCGGTGACCGCCATCGAGGCGGTCTGGGCGCGTGCGGCCGAGCTGGATCCGCGCCCAGAGCTCATCCTGCGCGCTGGCCGTGCGCTTCCGCTGGGAGCCATGCGTGTTCTCGACACGCTGGCGGTTTCGGCGCCTACACTCGGTGCCTCGTTGAACGACGCGCTTCGGCTCTTCCGCTTCGCGACGATCACGCTCCACATCGAAGCGACCCCCCCCGACGATGCGTTGGGGGATGTATCCGTCGAGATCCGTACAGCGTCTCCATTCCCGCGGCTGCCCTACGGAGAGACGTGGGCCCTCGCCGTGGTGGTGAGCCGAATGCGTGCGGGCGTCCCCGACCTCCCGCTGGCGCATGCCGTCGTGCCGCCGCCCGTGGGGCGCGATCTGGAGGCCGCCGCCGACGCGCTCGGTGTCCCAGCCGATTGCGTGGACGTGAGCGACACGCACAGTGGATTCTCGTTCCCGGCACGCTATGACGCAGCCCCGCTCCGGACGTCGGACCCTGGACTCTACGGGCTTATCTCGACGACGGCCGACCAGATCATCGCCGACGCCTACGGACGCTCGCCACTGACGTTCGCGATCCGCCGCGCACTCCCCGACGCGATCGCGTCGGGCGCCTTCGGCGTGCAGGACATCGCCACGAATCTCGGGCTCTCGTCCCGATCGTTGCAGCGCCACCTCGCGGCTGAAGACACCTCGTTCCGTGCGGTTCTCGACGAGCACCGCCGAGATGCGGCCTGCCGACACCTCCAGGCAACCTCTCGCTCCATTGGCGAGATCGCGGCCGACGTAGGCTACCGCGACCAGGCCGTGTTCAGCCGTGCCTTTCAACGATGGATGGGCACGACGCCCTCGGCCTGGCGGAAGGCGAATACGCCCCGGATGGCTGCCTAGCTCGGGTAGCCCGGGGAGGCTGCGATCCGCGCCAGTTGGTACCGATGGTGCCCGGCGTGGGCCTCCACAAATCGCACGGTGTCGAGTAGCGAGAGCGGCCCCGCCAGCGGGTGCTCGAACACCACTCGGTCACCCGCTGGCGTCGCATCCACGATCTGCTGCCAGCGGGCGCCCAGCCTGACCAGACCGGCACGCGTACCGACGTACCCCTGTCCCGTCGGCTCCAGGAACGGCGGCGCTTGCACCTGCTGGTCTGACCGGAAGACGGAGATCATGTCGTCGATCACTCCAGGAGTGGCGGGTCCGAGGTTCGCATCAGGCCCGTGCTCGATGGCACGGAGGATGAACTCCTCGGTCAGCAGCAGATGCTCTGCGACGCCCTCCGCAGACCACGCGCCAGCGGCAGGAGAGAACGCCAGCTGGTCCGGTGTCAGCACATCGATCAGGGCGATGAGGTCGGCGCGGGTGTCGTCGAGCTCGACCAGGGTGGAGGCCAGCGTCATAATCGGGCGGGGACGCAAAAGGGTGAGCATGGATCAGGCAGAGAGCGTGAGTGTGGCGCCGTGCGTGGCGTCGTCGTCCAGCACGTCCACGATGGTGTTGGCCACGTTGGCGCGCGGGATCGTGGTGCCTCGGAAGCCTCCGGAGGGGCTCACGAGAGGATCCTCTGCGGCAGCCTTGTCGGTGAGCCCGACCGGACGGAGGATGGTCCAGTCCACGTCCGATGCTCGGACGGCAGCCTCTTGGACGCCCTTGTCCTCGAATGGGGCCTTCAGGAACGTGCCCATGAAGAAGCGCACGACGCCGGGCAGGTCGGCCCAGGACTCAGCCGCGCCGAACCCGGACACGACGATCAGTCGCGACACGCCGTGCGTGTGCATGGCGCGGAGCACGCGTGCGGTGCCCCGCGAGGCGACATCGATGGGTGTGGTGAGGCCCCGCTGGAAGCGAATCTGCAGCAGCCCGCCGGTGACACCCAGGGCGACCACGACGGCATCGTGCCCGGGCATGACCCGGTCGAGGTCCTCGGCTACGAGCGCGTCGCCTTGCACGAGCGTGACCCGCGGGTCGAACGCTGGCGTCGGGCTGGACGACCGGGCGAACGCAGTGACGGAGTGGCCCTTCTGGAGGAGAGCCTGGATGGTGGCGCGGCCGGTGCCGCCTGTCGAACCGATGACGAGTACGCGCATGGGAATGGGGAATCGTGAGCGTCTGAGGGCGGGTGGGTCCCGCGATGGACTCCAGGATCCCAGTTTCTCAGCTTCCGACCCCGGCCGGCTGCGCCGATGATTTGTCCTTTTGCGCCAGCCTCTCCCGGTCCTCGGGAAAGCCATCTAGGTTTGGCAGTCCGGCCGACCACTGCTGGCGGCGGGCCGATCAGACATCGGCTACCAGGCACTGTCGGGACGTCATCTCATCACGAGACACGCTCCACAGGAGCAGATGCGCTGCGCCGGCTGGTCCCGCGCAGCGCATGCAGGACCGAGAGCGAGTGGGTCGGGCGTGCTCGTAGAGCGATGGCACGGACGGCTGTTCCACGTCCGTCACGCCCTGCTCCGCCAGCAGGCCCGCTGGCGAACACCGCCGCTGCGCAACTCCAAACCGAACCCGGGCTCGTCTCTACAGGGCCAGGTCGGTCAGGACGCCAGCGGTAATGAGTGCGCTGGCCAGTCCGATCGCGTGCGTGGGCTGTTTGAACCAGTAGCGGATCGAGATCACCAGGTAGAGCCACGGGGCAGCCAGCGCCGTCGCCATCCAGAAGGGGTCGTCCAGGGGAATGCCGCCCTGCCGAAGCACCGGGATGCCGATGAGCGCCCCGATGGCAACCACCCCGAGCGAATGCGACAGGTTGAACCCGACCCACGCCTTCCAGAGGGTGGTTCGGATGGACGGCTCCAGCCCGAGGCCACCGACGATGGACATCGCCTTCCGAACCTCGTCGTCTTC
>JBCDLV010000171.1:0-7704 GCA_038744895.1 Bacteroidota bacterium
ACACGAACGCGAAAAGCGACCGGGTCGATTCTCGTCGTCGTGTTCGTCGTTGCCCTGATCGTCGTTGAGTTCAACCGACAAGGGTGGCTGCCAGACCCGCTGGCGCAGCGCATCAGCACGAGCCACTTCGCCGCGATCAGCCTGGCGTTTACGGCGCTCTTGCTAATGGAAGTCGTGGAGCTGATCCTGGCACTGGGCCGCTCCGTGTCTACGTCGGTCGGCGCTCAGTTCTCACTGTTCTCGCTCATCCTGCTGCGGGAGGCCTTCAAGGAGATCGGCAAGCTGCCGGAGCCAATCGTCTGGGAAGCGTCGAGGGATGCGATTTTCCACGCCCTGGCGGACGCGACGGGTGCGCTGCTCGTGTTCGTCGGCGTCACGATGTATGCCCGGTTGCAACAGCACCGCAGGATCACCGCCAGCGACTCCGAACAGCGTCAGTTCGTGCAAGCCAAGAAGGTGCTGGCCTTGGCCCTGCTGGCGGCGTTTGCCATCGCAGCCGTCGACGATGCTTGGCGGATTGTTGCCAACGACGACCCCTATCCCCTGTTCGAGGCCTTCTTCACGGCGCTCATTTTCGCAGACGTGCTCGTCGTGCTCATCTCGCTACGCTACACAGACACGTATGCTGTCGTTTTCCGCAACGCCGGCTTCGCCTTGGCGACCGTCATCCTTCGGTTGGCCTTGGTCGCTCCGGTGTACGTCAACGTCGCGCTCGGCGTCGGAGCCACGGCGTTTGTAATTGGGCTGACGGCTGCCTACAACTGGGCACGGAACAGCCCGCCGAGCCTCTCGCACAGCGGACACCGCCATCTGTGACGGCGAAGGCCTGACCGCTCATCTAGTGAGGCGATCAACCGAAAAGGGACCGCTGAGATCTCTCTCAGCGGCCCCGTTGGTGCCCGAGACTGGAATCGAACCAGCACGTCCGCAAGGACACACGACCCTGAATCGTGCGCGTCTACCAATTCCGCCACTCGGGCTGCGGTGTTCCGAAACTAGCGGGGCAGAACACGAAGGACCAGTCTGTCCCAGGTCTCCACGGCATCTGCACCCGCTGGCGACACGCGCCAGCGGCAGGGGTATACCGGGAAGGCAATCTGTGCGGGAGGGGTGCCGTTCGGCTCGGCATCGCCGCTAGCTTCACACGTCCTCTACTCTGGCTGTGGCCGACTCCTCCCCTGCTGTCCTCATCCGTCGCCGCCTGAGTGCAGCGAGACGGCGGATCACCAGCGCGGCTGTAGTTCGCGGTGTGCTTGTGACCGTGGCCGTCATTGGGGTCGGATTCCTCATCGCGACCGGCGCGGAGGCGGCCCTATGGCTCGGGGTAGAACTTCGGACCGCGATGTTCTGGCTGCTGGCGTCGATCCTGGTGGCCTTGGCGGTCGCAATGGTCGGTGCGCCGATGCTGAGAGGCCTCGGCGTTCTTCCCGGCCTCGGAGAACGGGACGTGGTACGGCGCGCGGGCCAGGACTTCGATGGCGTTGACGACCGGCTGGCGACATTCCTGGACCTGTCTGACCGTCATGCCTCCGGCGACGGCAACAAGCTCCATGCGGCAGCGGTGGACCGGCTCGGGGCGGAGGTCGCCGAGGTTCCGTTCGAGCGTGTCAACGTGTACGGACCCGCCCGCAGAGCGGCGCCGTGGGCGTTCGTTCCGGCAGTCCTGATCGGCGGAGCCATCCTGCTCGCCCCGCAGACGATGGGCGCTGCCGCAGCACGGCTGCTCTCCCCGGGCGAGTACTTCGCCCCGCCTGCGCCCTTCCAGTTGGCGGTCGATCCCGGTGACGCCGAGGTCACGCGAGGGGCCGCGTTCACCGTCGGCGTTCAGGCCACCGGGCGTTCGGTTCCGTTCACCGCCGACCTGGAGTACGGACGTGCGGACGAGGACGCCACAGAGACCGTCCGCCTGACCGCTGCCGACGGTGCGTCCGACGCGGCCAGTGCCTTCACGCACACCATCGAAGACGTGCGCGCGGATCTCCGCTACCGGATCTCCGCTGGCGGCGTGCGGACGCCCTGGTACGACGTCCGAGCAGTGGACCGTCCGCTGGTGCGAGGGATTCGTGTGACCGTCGTCCCTCCTGGCTACAGCGGTCGGCAGGCGCGGCCCCAGCCCGAGGGCGTCGGCGACGCGACGGGGCTCGTCGGCTCGTCTGTTCGTGTGCAAGTGGGACACGGAGGGCCGACGCCAGCGGAGGCGTGGCTCGACGTTCGGTGGGACAGCGGGCAGCGACAGCGTGTCCCGCTCCGTGTAGGCTCCGAGGCGGCGCTCGGGCAGTTTCGGCTGCGCGGCGCCGGCACGTACTCGGTCCGTTTGAAGGCCGCCAGCGGGCTCGAAAATCAGAACCCAGCGGAGTATGCCCTCGGCGTGCTTACGGACGCGCCACCACAGATCGCCCTGGTGGCCGGGGCCGAAGACGCCCTCGACGCCAGCTCGCGCCAGTTGGTCTTCCGCATCACAGACGACTTTGGGTTCCGCGGCGGAGCACTCGTCTACCGCCTCACGCGTGAGGGGGCCACCGGGCCGGTGCGCAGCCTTCGCCTGCCGGTCCGCACGCGACCGTTGGACCAGGAGGTGACGCTGGACTGGCGAGTCCCGGGCGCGCGCCCAGGGGACCTCGTGGAGCTGTACGGTCGGGTCACGGACAACGACGGCGCCGGAGGCAAAACCGCACGTACCCCGCTGGTGACGCTGCGCTTCCCGTCGGTCTCCGACCGGCTCGACGCGCTGGATGCGCAACGAGACTCGACCACGGAAACGCTGGATCGAATCCAGGAGGAGGCCGAGCAGTCGAGCGAGCGGTTCGAGCGCCTCCGCGAAGACATCCGCGAGACCCAGACGCCCGACTTCGAGAACCGACGCCAGGTCGAAGAGCTTCTGCGCGAGCAGCAAACGCTCCAGGACCAAGCGCGCCAACTGCAAGAGCAGGTCAACCGTCTCGGGGATCAGATCCGCGACGAGCTCGGCTCACCTGAGCTCCAGCGCCAGTTCGAGGACATGCAGCAGGCACTCGACGAGCTCAACACGCCGGAGCTTCGGAATGCCCTCGAACGGCTGCGTGACGCGATGGAGGAGTTGGACCTGCGAGACATGCTGGAGCAGTCCGACGAGGCCGCGAGAAGCGAGGAGGAGCTGCGACGCAGGATCGAGCGCGCCCGGGAGCTCATGAAGCGGCTGGAGGCCGCCGTCGAGATGGAAGAGATCGCCCGCCGTGCCGAGGACCTCGCGGAGACGGAGGAGCGGCTGGCGGAGGAAACGGAAGCGCTGGACGAGGGCGAAGCGCCCGAGGACGGCCGCACGGAGGCCGAAGAGCGCCAGCGGCTCGCGGACGAGCAGCGAGAGGCAGCGGAGCAAGCCGAGGGCCTCCAAGAGCAGATGGATGCCCTTAGGGAGCAGATGGAGGACATCCGAAACGCGCAGACGGAATCGCTCGATGAGATGCGCGAACAGATGCAGCAGGACGGCGGTCTCCCGCAGCAGATGGAGGAAAACGCCCAGCAAATCGAGCAAAACCAACTGCAAGAGGCGCAGGAGGGCCAACAGCAGATGTCCGAGCAACTCCGCGAGATGGCCGAGGGCATGCGCGAGCAGAGCATGCAGATGCAAGGCGAGCAGGTACAGATCGACATGGCGGCGCTGCGTCGAGCCCTGGAAGACGTGCTGACGATCTCGCGCGAGCAGGAAGCCCTAGCGACCCGTGTCCGCACGATTCCCAACCAGAACCCCGCGCTCGTCCCTGCCGCTCGGCGGCAGGGCGAGCTGCGCGACGCGCTGACGACCGTCGTCGACACGCTGCGCCGCGTCTCGCAGACCGTCGCCGGCCTCACGTCCGTCATCGACGCGAAGGCACGCGACAGCCGTGAGCAGATGGACGAAGCCGTCCGCCGCCTCGCCGACCGCCGCTCGGCTCCTGCGGCCAGCCACCAGCGCACGGCCATGTCGTCGCTCAACGAACTGGCCGTCCTGCTGGCGGACCTACTCGACCAGCTCCAGAATCAGCAGAACCAGCAGGGCTCTGGATCCGGCGGCACAGGGCAGTCGCAGCAGATGCAAGAGATGGCGCGCCAGCAGGCCCAGCTCAACCAGCGCATCCAGCAGATGCTGAACGAGTCCGCTGGCGAACGGCTCTCGCCCGACAACGGACGCCGACTGCGCCAGATGGCGGAGCAGCAGGAGCGTCTCCGGCGCCAGCTCCAGCGCGCGCTCGACAGCGGGGGCGCAGGCCTCCACCCCGACGATCGGAGTGCCCTCGAACGCATCGAAGAGCAGATGAGCGAGGCCGCCGAGCAACTCCGCAACGGACAGCTCAACAACCGCACGACGCCTCGCCAGCAGCAGATTCTGGAGCGTCTACTGGAGACCGAGCGGTCCGTCAACCAGCGCGGGCGAGAGGAGCAGCGGCAAGGAGAAACCGGCGAAACCCGGTCGGCGCCTCCCACCTCGGCGCCCAACGCAGGCCGCCCCGCCGAGCGCATCCGCGCCGACCTCATCCGCGCCTTGGAGTCAGGCTACACGCCGGACTACCAGGAACTCATCAAGCGCTACTTCGAGCGGCTGCAAGCGCGGACCGTCGGGTAGGCACCCGCTGGCGGTCCGCAGGATTCGTTACCCGCGGACTTCGATGTCGCCGTACGAGATCACATTCTGCCGCCCGTCGAGCAGTACCACGCGGTACAGACCCGGGCCGGAGAGTGCGATCTGGCCTGCGCTCACAGAGAACGTGTAGAAGCCTGGGGTCGTCGCATCGCCACGCGTCGCCCCTGGATCTCGCACGCGGCGGAGGTCGGCAGCACCCGTGGCGGGGTCGATGAGGCGCACGAACAGCGCCATCCCACCCGCAACCCCCTGCGTGTCGACCAGGAACGAGACGGCATCGCCCACCTCGACCGGATTCGGAGTCGGCAGGTCGAGGATCTGAGCGATGCCGATGAACAGCGGAGCTGTCCGCCAGTCGTCAGGGTCGCTAGAGACCACTGTCCCAGTCGGTGAGATCTCCGTGATACCGGCGGCAGGCGCCAGCAGGGCCTGATCTTCGAAGAGGCGCTGCGACTCGGCGGTGCCGCTGTCGCAGCCGAGCACGACGAGCGGGAGCGCCAGGAGCGTGCGACACAAAGCGGGAGCATTCATGCCACCGGCAACGATCACGGATGGCGTTCGGTGCCCACCGCCATCTCCATGCCCGATGAGCCACCCCGCTGGCGTGGAGAACGCGTGCGACATGTCCGGGGCAGGTGTTTCGAACCCTCTCCCCGCCCTGCTTCCCGGTGGCGCCAGCGGGTGGAGAATCGGATCCTCGGCAACCTCACCCGCGGAGTCCCCGCCCCGGGAACTCCTGATCCGCCGTCCCCTGGCACGTGCACGCCGTCGCCAACCTCCTCACGAGGACAGGCATCCGGTACCTTGCGCACGTCCGCTGGCGGCCACCAATCGCGTCGCCTCGTACTCCGGACGGTGTGGGCTGCGTTGGTCATGCCCACGCGTTCCTGCCCCCACGCAGCGCACATCCGATGAAGGTCTACACACGCACCGGCGACGACGGCACCACCGCCCTCTTTGGCGGCGGACGCGTCGCCAAGAGCCATCCGCGCATCTCCGCCTACGGCACCGTCGACGAGGCCAATGCCGCCCTCGGCATGGCCCGAGCAGCCCTCACGGCCGACGCCAGCGGAGACCCCTCCCCTGCCGACCTCCGCGCGGACGCCCTGCTGGCGAAGCTCCAAAACGAGTTGTTCATCCTGGGAGGAGATCTGGCTACGCCTGGTGAGGTCTCCTACCCGGTGCCTCGCATCGAGGCCTCACACGTGACGCATCTGGAAGAGCAGATCGACGCGCTGACGGAGGATCTCCCACCGCTGAAAAACTTTGTGCTGCCAGGCGGCACCGCTTGCGCGGCCGCACTTCACCTGGGACGGACGATCTCGCGTCGCGCGGAGCGCCTCGTGGTCGAGACCGCGACTCTCGAAGAGGTCTCCGCCGAGGCCCTTCACTACTTGAACCGGCTTTCGGATCTCCTCTTCACGCTAGCCCGGTGGGTCAACCTCCAAGCGGGCGTCGAGGAGCCAGTGTGGGCGCCTGTCAAGAACCGGTCGGGCGAGTGACCCTCCACGCATCCGCAGCCGAGGAGATTGCCAACGCCATCACGCATGGCGTCGGTGCCATCGGCAGCGCCGTGGCTGGCGCTGTGCTCGTGACGTTCGCGTCGCTCACCGGGGACCCGTGGACGATCGTTGGTGCGAGCGTATTCGTAGGCACCCTCGTGCTTCTGTACACAGCCTCTACCCTGTACCACGCGATCCCATTCGAGCGTGTCAAGGCGAGGCTCAAGACGCTGGACCACTGCGCCATCTTTGCGCTGATCGCCGGCACCTACACGCCGTTCCTCCTCGGAGGGCTCCGCGGTCCCTGGGGGTGGTCGCTTTTCGGCGTGATCTGGGGGCTGGCCGTCGCAGGAATCGTGTTCAAGCTGTTCTTCACCGGCCGCTTCAAGCTGGCGTCGACGCTCGTCTACGTCGCCATGGGCTGGCTGGTGGTCGTCGCCATCGGTCCGATGCGAGAGGCACTTCCCACCGCGACGCTGGCCTGGCTCGTCGCGGGCGGAGTCGCGTACACCGCCGGGACTGTGTTCTACCTGAGCCGGCGCCGCTTCGCGCACGCCATCTGGCACGGATTCGTGCTGGCGGGCAGCACCTGCCACCTGGCAGCAGCCTTCATCGAAGTGCTGCGGGTCGCGTAGGCGAGGCCACCCCACACCGCTGGCGGTGACAACATCCAGCTGGCGCCAGCGGGTATCGCGCATCAGACCATTCCTGGTCCGATGGTATCGAGCTGAATCGGCGGAACGCGGCCCAGGACGAGTGGGGTACGGCGGCACGCACCTCCCGCACCCATGTCCACGACCGTCGTCTGGTTTCGCAACGACCTCCGCCTGCACGACCACGCCGCTCTGACCCATGCCGCGGAGCGAGGCGCCGTCGTCCCCGTCTTTGTGTGGGCGCCCGACGAGGAGGGCGAGTGGGCACCCGGCGGAGCACACCAGTGGTGGCTGCACGAATCGCTCGGCGCGCTCGACCGAAGCCTCCAAGATCGCGGCAGCCGCCTGACCCTGCGCCACGGTCCGAGCCTGGACGAGTTGCTGGCCGTCTGCCGCCACGTCGGCGCAGATCAGGTCGTGTGGCAGTCCCGGCTGGCGCCGGCGCTCCGCCAGCGGGACGCAGAGGTACGCGACGGCCTGGAAGCCGAGGGCATCGAAGTTCGCCAGTTCGCCGGGCGCATCCTCCACGACCCAGCCGAGATCCAGACAGGCTCCGGCGGGCCGTACAAGGTATTCACACCCTTCTGGCGCAAGTTCAGAGCGCAGATCGCCATCGGGGACGCACTCGATGCCCCTGCCATCGGCGAGAGCCGAGCGCCTTCCAGGTGGCCGGCCTCCGTCGACCGCGATGCGCTCGGGCTGACCGCAGAGGCTCAGGACGGTGTCGACTGGTCCGAGCGGATGCACGAGACCTGGACCCCCGGAGAGGCGGGCGCGACGGATCGTCTCGATGCCTTCCTCGATGCCGCACTCGTGGACTACGACGAGGGGCGCGACTACCCCGCGCGTCATGACACGTCGATGCTGTCGCCGCACCTCCACTGGGGCGAGATCTCACCTCGCCAGGTCTGGCACGCCGTCGACGGGTGGGTCCAGAACGGGACGATGCGTG
>JBCDLV010000172.1:0-7611 GCA_038744895.1 Bacteroidota bacterium
AGCCGACGGAACGGGCTCCGCTGGCGGCGTCGAGACCACCGGGTCCTCAATCGGCACATCGGCGAGCGCACCGCCAGCGGAGTCGACCTCGTCGGCCGCCGCGCCATCGAGACCGAGGGCGGCACGAAGCCGACCCAGGAACGCGGTCTCTGCCTCGTCCGCAACGCCGTCGGCATCGCACACGGCGACGGCCATCTCGTACGCCAGCGCCCGCGTCGCCGGCGACGCCAGCCGGCCGGCCTCGTGCTCGACATCGAGGCTGCCGAGGAGGACGCGCTCGTACCGGGACGGCGAGAAGCCTGCGTCCAGGCTGGCGTAGATACTCCGGAGGCGCTCTCGCTCCTGTTCGTCCTTTCGGCCGTCCGCGACGGCAGCCATCAGACAGATCGTGGCGACGGCGTCTCGCTCGTCGTCGGTGAAGTGCGTCATGGATCGAGGAAGTAGGCTACGCCAGCGGGTCCGGGCCGCGACAGATCAGCGCCGGTGGCGGCGAACGCCAGCGGCGTCCGGCGGGTCCGCGGCCCCGTCGAGTGGTTCAGGCCGGGGGTCTACTCGCGCCGCTAGCGCGTCGGCCGGGAGTGGCTGCCCGGTGGGCATCGGGGGCGCGCCCGCAGGGGGAACGTGGGCGCGAGCGTCAGGACGGGAGGTGCGGTACACAGGTCGGTTCGTCATGGGTCTACCGGATGAGTCCAGCACAGCCGAGCTGGACGGAAGCGTGAGCGCCGCTCGTTACGAGCGGCGAGCCGGACCCCTTCGGCCCGGCCAGAAGGCAAGCGTTCGAGCGGGAGCTACGCCCGTTCGAGCGGCGTCAGCCGGTAGAGCCATACCGTCCGCCCACACGTCGCCCGCCAGTCGAGGCGGGTCAGGGTCGGAGCGTTCGAAACGTGGACAGCCATGGCGGTGGACACGCGATTCGCGCGTGTGCCAGGAAAACGGCGCCGGAGCCGACCGTCGTTTTCGCCCCACATGAACCGACGGCGAAACGCGTCCCGCTGGCAGCTACGAAGCGGTGACGTGCGTGTGGGACGAGGCCTCCGCCGAACGCAGAAGCTCCAGCACGCGACGCTCCATCTGCTGCTTCAGGTCGGCACGCAGCGCGTCGGGGCCTTCGTCGAGGTACATCGCGTGGACGTAGAGCGTGCGGCGGTCGGGCGAGACGAGGAGCGAGAGCGTCCCCGGCGTCAGCGAGATGAGGTTGGCGAGGATCGTGATCTCGGTGTCGGTCTCGGCGTCGAGCGGGACGGCGATGATGCCGGGCGTCGCCCGAAGGCGAGGCGTCAGCACGTCGAAGGCCACGCGAACGCTCGACAGGACCAGCTCCCACACGTAGAAGGCGACGAACGCGACACCCTTCCACAGTCCGGTGTAGTACCCCGACGGCCCGAATGCCGGCCTCGCCAGCAGGAGAACCAGGTAGCCAAGCACGAACCCCGACAGCAGGACGGGCACCGCGAACGACGCGTTGACGGCTCCCCAGAGCAGCGCCAGCAGGATGTTGAGCAGGAAGAGCTTCATGACGAGGGGGAGAGAACAGGAGAAGACGAGAGGAGGTGCGGAGGCGGCGTCAGAGAGGAGGCGTCGGCGCTCAGGACCGAACGACCTCTTCTCTTCCTCTCCTCCCATCCTCTTCTCATCTCCCTCCCAGCACGGCGGCGACGTAGTCGGTCGGGTCGAGGAGCGAGGCCGCGGCCGCCTCGGCGAACACGAGGAACGGCTCGGCCCAGAGGCCGATCGTCAGCGTGAGCATGCAGAGCACGGCCACCGGGCTCACCATGAGAGCCATCCCGCGCCCGCTGGCGGACCGCATCGACAGCCCGTCGGCGAGGGGCGTCCAGAAGGCCCCGTTCCAGATCTTCGTCATCGAGAAGAGCGTCAGCAGGCCCACCACGAGCGCCACGCCCACGATGACCCACGCGCCCACGTCGAGCCCGGCCTTGATGAGAATGAGCTTGGCCCAGAAGCCGGAGAGCGGCGGGAAGCCGGCCAGCGAGAACGCCGGTATCAGGAACAGCACCGCCAGCCACGGATGCGCCCGGTAGAGCCCACCCAGGTTCTTCAACTCGAACGACCCCACGATCCGCTCGGCCACGCCGGCCACCAGGAACAGGTTGGCCTTCACCACGATGTGGTGGACGATGTAGAACACCGCCCCGACCAGCGCCAGCGGGGTGAACAGCGCCAGCCCCATGATCATGTAGCCGATCTGGCTGATGATGTGGAAGCTCAGGATCTTGCGCACATCCGTCTGGGACGCGGCCCCCAGCACGCCGGTCACCATCGTGAGGCCGGCGATCCAGAGCAGGATCGTGTGCGTGAACCCGATGTCCTGCGTGAACAGGAGCGTGAACACGCGGATCAGCGCGTAGACGCCCACCTTCGTGAGCAGGCCGGCGAAGATGGCGGAGATCGCGATCGGCGGCGTGTGGTACGAGGCCGGCAGCCAGAAGAACAGCGGGAAGACGGCCGCTTTGATCCCGAACGCGATCAGGAACAGCATCGAGATGGCGGTCACCAGGCCGGGCGAGCCGACCTCCGCAAGCCGGACCGAGAGGTCGGCCAGGTTGAGCGTCCCCGTCACACCGTAGAGCAGGCCGATGGCCGCCAGGAAGCCCATCGACCCGACGAGGTTGATGAGCACGTACACCACGGCGCCGCGCACCTGCCCGCGGCCGTTCCCGAGCACCAGAAGCACGAACGACGAGATCAGCAAGACCTCGAACCAGACGTACAGGTTGAACAGGTCGCCCGTCAGGAACGCGCCGCACACGCCCATCAGGAGGACGTGGTAAAGCGGGTGGTAGTGGAACCGCTCGCGCTCGGCGTCGACGGAGGCCAGCGAATAGACGATCGCGGCGAGCCCCACGATGGCCGTGATGAGCACCATCACCGCGCCGAGCAGGTCGGCCACGAGCGTGATCCCGAACGGCGCCGGCCACTCACCCATCTGGGCAACCTGGATGCCGTCCTGCCAGACGCCCGCCATGAGCGCGACAGACACGCCGAGGAGCCCGCTGGCGCCGGCCACGCTGATGCCACGCTGCGCACGTACCGACCGCTTCGCCAGCAGGGCCGCGACGGCGGTGACCATCGGGACCAGGACAGGCAGGACGACGAGCCAGCTCATGAGATCGCCTCCGGCGGAGCCGCGAGAGGTGCGCCGGCCGCCGTCACGCCCGCTGGCGCCAGCGGGTCCTCAGGCAGGTCCTCCGGTCCCAGCGCGTCCGACTCGACCGTGCCCAGCGTGGCGAAGCTGCGGTACGCCAGCACGAGCGCGAACGAGACGAGCCCGAAGCCGATCACGATCGCGGTCAGCACCAGGGCCTGCGGCACAGGGTTGGCGTAGGCCTCGACGGGCGCCTCCGCCCCGAGAGGCACGAGCGGTGGGCCGACGCGCACCACACGGCCCATGCTCAGGACCAAGAGGTTGACCGCGTTCGAGAGCAGGACGATCCCGAAGATCATCCGCAGCAGGTTGCGCCGCAGCACGAGGTACACCCCGGCCGCGAAGAGAATCCCCGTCAGGAGAGCGAGAAGGAGTTGCATGTGGGTGGGCCAGTGGCCAGTCGGGAAGAGCCAGTGGTTAGGGAGCGGGCGAGTGCGTCGGGGCGGGTGCGTCGGAGCCCGTCACGGTCGTAGCGACGAGTCGTTCGCCTGCGGATTCGGTCTGGGTTTGTGCGGGCGAGGTCTGACGGCTGCTGCCAATCCCCTGCGAGCTCCCGCTGGCCCCTCCCCCACTCGCGACGGGCCTCGGCTCGGCCTGCTCCAGCGCCAGCAGGATCGTGAGCACGAACCCGACGACGGCGAGAAACACGCCGATGTCGAACAGCAGCGGCGTGCCCAGCTTCACGGCCTCGCCGCCGATCGCCAGCGTCGTCCACTGGCCCGTGAGGAACGCCTCGCCCGTGGCGACAGCGACCAGCCCGCTGGCGATGGCGATCGCGAGTCCGATGCCGATCAGGGTGCGCGAGTCGATTCGCAGCAGCCGGCGCATGGCCTGCTCGCCGAAGGCGATGAGGTAGAGCGCGAAGGCGCCGGAGGCCACCAGGCCACCGATGAAGCCACCGCCTGGCTCGTTGTGTCCGCGCCAGAGGAGGAACAGCGCCAGCACGAACAAGAGCGTGATGAGGAACCGCGTGGCCGTCCGCAGGATGACGGACCCGCCGACGTCCACGCGTGGCACCGCTGGCGCAGCCCCGGCGAGCACCAGTACGTGTGCACCGAGCGCGGCCACGGCCAGCACGACGACCTCGCCCAGCGTATCGAGCGCCCGGAAATCGACCAGGATGACGTTGACCAAGTTGCGGCCGAAGCCCTCAGGCACGGCCCGCTCGGCGTAGAACTCCGAGAGCGCCGGGTCGAACGGCACCGACGACACGGCGACGGCCAGAACGGTCATCACCGTGCCCGCCCCGAGCGCCAGCAGGGCACTCATCGCACGGCTCCTCCGGTCCTCGTCCCGCTCCGCCCGGATGGCCGGCAGGTGGCGCAGCACGAGCAGGATGATGACCACGATGAGGGTCTCGACGAGCATCTGCGTCATCGCCAGGTCCGGTGCGCCGAGCCCTAGGAACAGGAGCGCCATGCTGAACCCGACGACCCCGAGCGCCGCCACGGCCAGCATCCGCGAGCGTGCGAGCGCCGTGGCTCCGGCGCCGGCGGCGACCAGCCCGGCCAGCACCCACTCGTGCGGAAGGATCTCGCCCCAGCTGGCGGTCACCGCGAACGGCTCGGCGCGGAGCAAGAGCGCGGCGCCTGGGAGCGCCACCACCACGAGCAGGAGCCACACGAGGTAGCTCCGCAGGCTCCCGTTCTGGAGCACGCGGGTCTGCCAGCCGGCGAGACGGAGCATCCCACTCAGCGCGGCGCCATAGCCCCTCTCTGGGCCGAGGCGCGCCAGCGGGTCCAGCCGCGACAGCAGGTGGCGAATCCGGTCCCACTGCCAGTAGGCGAGGGCGCCCAGCGCAACCGTCAGAACGCTGAGGGCGAGCGCCGTCCCCAGCCCGTACCACAGCGACAGCTTGACCTCGAAGGAGTAGCCCAGCGTCGCCGTGACGGCGCTCGCCACGAGCGGCTTTGGCAAGACCGAGGGGAACAGGCCAAACAGCAGGCCTGCGCCGGCCAGCACGGCCGGGCCGAGCCACATCGCCAGCGGCGCCTCGTGCGGCGCCTTCGGCGTCTCCCGCTGGCGTCCGAGGAACGGCCGGATCACGACGATTCCCGCCGCCGCGATGGTGAGGGCGTTCGCCAGCACGGCGGCGCCCGGCAGCACGATGTCGGCCGCGTCGAAGCCCAGCTTGGCCTTGTACGCCAGCTCCTTGCCCACGAAGCCGAACAGCGGAGGCACGCCCGCCATCGAGAGCCCCGCCAGCAGGGCGGCGCCGAACGTCAACGGCATCTTGGAGCGCAGCCCGCCGAGCGTGCGCACATCGCGCGTCCCGGTCTCGTGGTCGATGGACCCGGCGACCATGAACAAGGCCCCTTTGTAGAGCGCGTGGACCAGCAGGAACACGATCGCCGCCTTGATCCCCTCCTCGAACGAGAGCCCGACCAGCAGCGTCAGCGTCCCGAGGGCTGTCACCGTCGAGTACGCCAGGACCTTCTTGAGGTCCGTCTGGCGCAATGCCCAGACGGCGCCGAACAGCATCGTGATCGCGCCCACGACGGAGAGCGTGACGGTCCAGAGCGTCGTTCCGCCCATCGTCGCGTCGAGGCGCATCAGGAGGTAGACGCCCGCCTTTACCATCGTCGCCGAGTGGAGGTAGGCGCTGACCGGCGTCGGCGCTGCCATCGCGTTCGGCAGCCAGAAGTGGAAGGGGAACTGGGCGCTCTTGGTAAACGCACCGAGGGCGACGAGCGCGAACGCCGCGGGGTAAAGCACGTGCCCGCGCACCGCGTCGGCACTCATCTCGGTCAGCTCGAACGTCCCGCCGCCTGCGATCCCGAGCAGGATGAGGCCGCCGAGCAGCGCCAGCCCGCCTCCACCTGTTACCAGAAGCGCTTGGAGCGCTGACTTCCGTGACTCCTCGGTTTCATGCTTGTATCCGATCAGCAGGTACGACGAGAACGACGTCAGCTCCCAGAAGACGAACAGCGCGATCAGGTTCGACGAGAGCACGAGCCCCAGCATCGCACCCATGAACAGCAGCAGCGCCAGGTAGAACCGTCCGAGGTCACGGTCGCCTGCGAGGTACCCGCTGGCGTACAGCACGACGAGCGTCCCGAGCCCCGTGATGAGCAGGACGAAGAGCAGGCTCAGGCCGTCCAGGTACAGCGAGACCGACACGTCGAACGACGGGACCCAGGCGGTCTGCTCCACGAGCGGCTCACCGATGGCCACCTGGGGCAGGCGGGCCGCGAAGAACGCGAACAGGCCCGCAGGCAGGAGCGCCAGGAGCCATCCAGATCGGTCGCCGGCCACTCGGTGAATGGCTGGCGCCGCGAGGGCGACCGCAAAGGCGATGAGGAGCGCGGTCAGCATCTACGGACGAGGGGCGGGGCCCTCCGCGGCATCCGCCAGCGGGGCGTGGCCGGCTAGGTCGGGATCAACCGGGGCGGGGTCGGCCGTGACCGCACGCGACGCGGCGACGTCGAGGTCGCGCGTGAGGTCGTTCATCTGGGTCCCCGCCCACAGCTTGAGCGCCCCGCTGGCGGCGGCGGCGCGGCCGACGACGTGGGCCGAGATCGGGGCCGTCAGGAAGAGAAACGCGATCGTGGCGAGCGCCCGGACCGTCACGCCCGGGTCGGCGAAGGCCACAGCGACCGCCAGCAGGATCAGCCCGGCGCCGAGCGTGCCGGCCTTCGTCGCCGCGTGCATGCGCATCGGGAGGTCCGGCATGCGGACCACCCCGATGGCGGCGATCAGCACAAAGCCGGCGCCGGCCAGAATCAGAGCGGAGGCGAGAATCTCGGTCATGGGTCGCGGGTCGGGTCAGGAGCGGCCGACGGGACATCGGCGGGCGGGGCCACCGGGGTCTCCTCGATGAACCGCCCGAAGGCGACCGTCGCGAGGAAGGCGATCAGCGCCAGCACGAGCGCGGCGTCCAGGTAGGCCGTCACGCCGGTCACCAGCGTCCACAGCGCGATCGTGGCGACGGCGAGGAAGGCGACCATGTCGAGCGCGACTACGCGGTCCGGCAGGCTCGGCCCTCGCACGAGGCGGATGAACACGAGCACGAAGGCCAGCCCCAGAAGGACGAATGCGACGAGAGCAGGCCAGGGAAGCAACGAGAGCATGGGCGAGGGGAAAGGCAACCAGGAGCAGGCGACATGCCTGGGCCGTCAGTAGATCTCCGGTAGTGGACGTCTGGAGTCGGTGGCGACCTAGAGCTCGAACAGCGCATCCAGGAGGCTGAGCGTCGCCCCCTTTCGCTTGACAGCCACTGTGGGCACGTCGGCCGCGCGTACCACTTTCTCAGCTACGCTTCCCAGCAGAACCGCCGCCGTATCGCTGCGGCCGCGGGTGCCTATGAACAGGAGGTCACTTCCCAGCTCGGCCGCCGTCCTCAAAATGGTCGCGGGGACATCCTCTCCCTCCACCACGTGGCGCTCTGCACGAAGGCCGCGCGTGTTGGTGTAGGTCATGAACGTCTCGAACCGGCTCTCGGCGTGGAG
>JBCDLV010000173.1:0-7579 GCA_038744895.1 Bacteroidota bacterium
GCGAAGGTCGTCGCGGGGTTCGTCGAAGGAGCACGACCCAAAGCTGAGCGCGACCCGCTGGCGGGCCTCCGCGATGTCCGCCGCCGGTGCCGAGAGGGAGCGCCAGCGGAGGTCGGTGTCGAGAGACCACGAGGATGGGTCGGCATCGTGCAGGATCTCCGCGAGATCGTCGGCGCCGAGTCCGTGACGGAGGGCTAGGGCAGCCCCGCCGAACACACTTACGAACCCATGCATCCGCGTGCCGACCGTGCCGTCGTCGTTGGGGAACGGATGGTGGAGGCCGGCGGTCGCCTTGAACGGCACGCCTCCCTGGCGCGCAGAGGTGATCGCGGAGGCGAGTGCTTCCACACTCGGCACGAGGTCCGGCGTCACGCCTCCACAGCGCAGTTTGAGCAGGAACACGTCGCGTCCGCTGCGCCCGTTGGCATCCGCGATGGCTTGTGCCGTCGCAGCCGGGGTCTCAGGATGGCTCAGGTACGGCACTTCCAGGGCGACGCGTGCCTCGGGTCCCCTCTCGTCGATTTTGATGGCCCATTCGAACAGGCCCTGCGCCAGCCGGTCTGGCGCAGAGGCGAGCGGTGCGGGAAGCCGCGTTTCGAACGCGTCGACACGCACGCCTTCTGTTGCGGCCTCCCACGCGAAGGCCTCCTCGGAGCCTGCGGTCACGTCGGTGAACCAGCCGTCGCCAGCGGGCAGGATGACCGAGAAGGGGGCGTCTTCTCCGCTGGCGCCAGCGGTGTGCCTGGACACCTCGCCGAGCCGTCCGACGGGGACGATGAAGGGGCCGAGCATCCACGACTCGGAGCCCCCCCGGTAGCGATGGAAGTTGTCGAGGGCCGGTTGCAAATCGAGCGAGGCTGGCGGAAAGAGCCCCGCGTAGTCGATCAGCCGTCCGAGGAAGGCAGTTGCGGCGTGCGTCATCAGGTGGAGAAGAGGGGCATACTGTGCGGCACTCAGGGATTCCCCGGACCTCAGAGCTACTTTCAGCGTGGAAGGGCTAGACCCATCCACGCCGGGCTGTGATCCTCCCCGGCGACCCCGACACCTGCGATTTCACTCCGCCACCACTCCATGCGATCCCGCCTGCTCTCTCTTCCCCTCACGCTCCTCGTCGCTCTCCTGGTCGGAGGCGCCGACGGCTGCTCCTCCGACCCGAACGTCGAGGGCGCCAAGCTGGACCTGAACAACAGGGACTATGACCGCGCGCTCGAGAACCTCGACACGGCCCTCGAAACCAACCCCGAGAACGTCGAGGCGCTGACCCTCCGCGTCGAGGTTCTTCGCCAGCAGTATGAGAACACCGCTGGCGCTCGTCCCAAGATGGAGTTCCTGGATGCCAACTTCCAGGACATGGTCGCCACGGCGAACCGCGCGGCCCAGGTTGCGCCTGAGGATCCCACGGTGGAGGCGGCCAAAATCAACGTGTGGGCCCTCGGCGTGAATGCGGGCAACGACATCGTCCGCGACCCCGATTCGGAAGCGACAGCTGCCGTGCCGTTCTTCGAGGCCTCCATGTCCATGATGCCGGACTCCACACAGGGGCACCTCGGACTCGGACTCGCGTACCTGCGCGCCGGCGAGGCCAGCCAGGCCGTCGAGCCCCTGGAGCGTGGCACCGAGATCGACAGCGACGACCCCGTGCTGGCCTACTACTACGGCCGCTCACTCGTCCTCGCCGAGCGCTCCTCGGAGGCCGTCACGTTCCTGGAGGATGCCCAGACTCGGTTCCCGGACGACGAGGACATCCAGACGATGCTCCTGAACGCGTACACCATCTCCGGCCGCACCGAGGATGCCGTCGAGCGGTACGCCGACGCCGTCGCCAGCCAACCGGACAACCCGACGCTTCGGTACAACTACGGGGCTCTCCTGCTCCAGGCCGAGCGCTACGACGAGGCCATCGACCAGCTCACGCGTGCCACGGAGCTGGCTCCGGAGAACTCTGACGCGTTCTACAACCTCGGCGCGGCGTTCCAGAACCGTGCAGCTGCCCTGAACGAGCAAGCGAACGCTACCGAGGACGTCGACGAGGCCAACGCGCTCATCGAGCAGCGCGACGAGAACCTGGAAATGTCTCTCGACCCCCTCACGCAAGCACGCACGCTGGCTGCCGACACGGAGAACGAGGCCGGCGTCTGCGACGCCCTCTTCCGCGTCTACACGCAGCTTGGCCGCGTCGACGATGCCGAGGGCGTCTCGGAGTGCGCGGGCTACAACATGAACTAGCCCAGCGCTCGACGGATCTTCCCGCACACGGGGGCGTGGCCAGGCCGCGCTCCCGTGTTTCGTTTCAGACGTCCCCATCTCAGTGTCCTCTTCTTCTGACCATCCGCCAGCTGGCGCTGACCTCCGGTTCGCCACGCGTGCCGTCCACGCCGGGCAGCAGCCGGATCCATCGACGGGCGCCATCATGACGCCGGTCTACTTCACGAGCACGTACGTCCAGGCCGCACCGGGAGACCATCAGGGGCACGAGTACGCGCGTGTGTCGAACCCAACGCGGTCCGACCTGGAGGCCAACCTGGCGTCTCTCGAAGGTGCCGATCACGGGATCGCCTTCGCGTCTGGCGTGGCGGGCATCGACGCCATCCTGCGCAGGCTGCGTCCCGGCGACCATGTCGTGGCCGGGAATGACCTTTACGGAGGCACCTACCGGCTCATGCGTCAGGTCCACGAGCCGATGGGCATCGACTTCACGTTCGTGGACCTCCACTCGGCGGAGGCTCTGGACGCGGCGATGACCGATGCCACCGCGCTGGTGTGGCTGGAGACCCCGACCAACCCGTTGCTGCGCATCTACGACATCGCAGCGCTGGCGGAGGTCGCGCGCCAGCGGGGGGCAACAGTGGCCGTGGACAACACCTTCGCCAGCCCGTACCTCCAGCAACCGCTGGCGCTCGGAGCCGACCTCGTGCTCCACTCGACCACGAAGTATCTCGGCGGGCACAGCGATGTGGTCGGTGGCGCCGTGCTGACCTCCGACGACGCGTGGGCGGAGCACCTGCGGTTCCAGATCAAGGCCGTCGGCGCCGCGCCGGGTCCGATGGACTGCTTCCTCCTGCTGCGGTCTACGAAGACGCTCCACCTGCGTATGGAGCGGCACTGTGCCAATGCACGCGCCGTCGCCCACTTCCTCCGCGACCACCCCAAGGTGGGGCGCGCCCTCTATCCGGGCTTTTCGGATCACCCAGGACACGAAACCGCCAAGCGCCAGATGCGGGACGTCGGTGGCATGGTCTCCATCGTGCTCGCCGACGACGCTCTGGAAACGGCAGTCAAGCTCATGCAATCGACGCGCGTGTTCTCTCTGGCCGAGAGCCTCGGCGGCGTCGAGAGCCTGATCTCACACCCGGCCTCGATGACCCACGGCTCCATCCCCGCCGATGTCCGTCGCGCAGCCGGCCTTCCCGATAGCCTCGTGCGCCTCAGCGTAGGCGTCGAGGACGAGGCCGACCTGATCGCAGACCTGGACCAAGCCCTCCACGCGCTCTAACTCCCACTGACGAGGCCTTGGGCGGCGGGCCCGTGCCTCTCCCTCTCTGTGCCCGACGACTCGGCTCAACGCCCGCTGGCGAAGCGGCGGATCAACGACATCTGGCTCGGCCGCTTCGAACGGTGGGCGCTACCCAAAATGGCTGCCGGCCTTCCCGCGTGGGTCGGCCCAGACACGCTCACCGGCATCGCCCTGGGGGGCGCTTTTGTGTCGGCAGTCGCGTATGCGCTCGCCGGGGACGCCTTGTGGTGGCTCCACATCGCATCGCTCGGTCTGGTCGTGCATTGGTGGGGAGACAGCCTCGACGGCACAGTGGCTCGTGTCCGTCAGATCCGTCGCGAGCGCTACGGCTTCTTCGTCGACCACCAGTGCGACGCGATTTCAGCGGTGGCACTCACCATTGGTATGGGTGCCGGCAGTCTCATGCGAATGGAGATCGCCCTCGCGGTGTGCGTCGGCGTCCTCCTGCTGATGCTGCTCGTGAACATGGTCACGATCGCCCGGGACGTGTTCAAGATCTCATTCGCAGGGTTCGGCCCGACCGAGCTGCGGCTGGCGGCGATCGTGTTCAACACGCTCGTCTGGGCACTCGGGCCGCAGACCGTGACCGCGTTCGGATCGGAGTGGACGCCGTTCGACCTCGTGGGGCTTCTGGTCGCGGGCCTGCTGGCGGCTTGGTACATCGTATCGACGATCCGGGAGACGCGCCTGATCTCTCGGCTCGACCCACGCCCTGAACCGGGCCAGGATGGACAACCTTTCGACCCGACCGGCCAGGCAGCCGGGTCGGACACGGCCTGAGCAGCGCTACGGCTGGACGACGAGGACCTCGTCTCCGGGGCGCACGGTGCCTTCCTGTAACACGCGCGCGTACCAGCGGGTCTCGTCTGGCGCGCGGTTCGGCTTGATCCGCTTGAACGTCCCGTCGGCGAAGGCCGCCTCGATCGTGCGGCAGGGCTCGACCCGCTTCGTGAGTTGGAGGCGCACCTCCCTCCCGATTGCCAGCACCGCCTCGCCGTCGAGCTTCTCCCAGTCCAGTCCGGCAACGGTCAGGTTCTCGCCGACAGCACCGGGGTAGATGGGGTGGCCCTCGTCCTGCAGCTGGCGGATGAGCTCCAATGGAAACAGGCACACAGCACGCTCCGGTCCTCCGTGGACCTTGGGGTGATTGACGCTGTCTCCAGACAGCCCTTCCCTCCCCACATGAGCTTCGGCGACGGCACGCTTGGGAACGCCGCCATTGGACACGTTGACCTGGAGAACGCGAGCGGGCATGACGAATGGGCGATGGACCGTGCCGCAAGTTGCACCGCCTGGCGCTCCCTTGGCAAGCGCCGACCCGCTGGCGCCAGCGGGCCCGCTGCGGGGTTTACCGCGCTCGGTTGATGGTCCAGTCATAGGCGAACCGGACGCGGCGAGCGTCACGGAGAGCCTGTGCCGACTGCCCCGACAGCTGATCTCGGAACCGTCTAGCGCGCGACTGCGGCATCGCGCGCAGCAGCGCGTCGCCGAGGCGCTGCCCACCCTCGAAGTCGGAGGCGAACCAGTCGAAGAGAGACGAGAGCACCAGCGTACGGCCATCCATTCGAGCCGCCCGGTCGGACGCGAGCCATGCCGAGAACTGGCGCCCGAGGTCCCGATCGAGCGTCGATGCCCGATAGGCTCTCGATCGCAGCGGCGGGCAGGAAATAGCTGCACAGTTCAGAGCCGCATGGATCCGGGCATCGATCCGCGATGGACGAAGTCGGCGCGCGGCTTGGGGCACCGAGCGCCCGTTGACCCGAGCCTGGCGGCGCAGGACGCCGTGTTCGAGTTGGTCGAGCGTCATCGATTGGCCCGCGACACGGATGGGCGTCCGGAAGAAGGCACTGAAGAGGTCGCCGCGCTCGATGTTCGACGCCCGCGGGTGGGCGAGGACGCGGTCGAGGACGTGCGCGTTGTAGGCGTTGATCAGAAACGCCGTGCGCTGCGCGTCGGTGCGAAGCGCTCCAGGGTCTTGCCGGGCGATGGCGCCGAGCGCTGCGTCTAGATCAGACCGATCACGGGCGAGACGGGCATAATCGACGCGGCCGTCTCGCTGAACCACGGAGCTGAGGACGCGGTCCAGGGGCGCCTCGACCGCGGGCTGCGCACGGACGAGGGACGAGGCGGCAAACACCGCCAGCAGGACGAGAGCTCTCATGCTATGCAAACGCCGCCAGGGCGCGGAGTCTTACTCCACGCGACCCCGGACCGCGAGTCGCTTGACGGGCTGATCGGGGTCGTCCGTGTGGACTGTGAACTCGACGTCGATCTCTCCCTCAGTCGCGTGCCGGCTCGCGTCGCGAATCGACACGTAGAACCCGGCCAGGCGGTCGGGAAAAATGGGGCGCTCCGACCAGGCGATCTCGACGTAGTCCGGAGCCTCGACGGAGGCGATGCGGATGGGGCGCTCGCTCACGTTCGCAAACTGGAACGACGTCTGCAGGTCTCCGCCCGCTGGCGCCGTCCCCGCATCCGCGACTGTCCGGTTGAACGCGAACGAGCCCAGACGCACGCCGGTCTGCGCCAGTGCGGACTCTACGACGCCTTCCACACGGAGCACGACGGGCTCGGCATCGCCAGCGGACACGCGGACGGTCTTGTCGAACGGCCCCGGGCGTCCATCCGGATCGTAGGCCACGGTCACGAATCCGCTGCCTCCTGGCTCGATGTCGCCTGTGCTCCACGAGGGCGTCGTGCATCCACAGGTGGCGTCGACGCGGGTGATCCGGAGGGGCGCATCGCCGGCGTTCTCGAATCGAAAAATGGTCTCGGCAAAGCCACCCACCTCGGCGATCCGCCCAAAGTCGTGGGTCGCCGCCTCGAAGGCGAACCGAGGCTGGCCAGCGGCGGTGGACGCCAGCAGGAGTGTGAGAACGAGGAGGCGCATCGGTCGGGATTGGAGCGACGACACGATGCACCTCTGGCTTGGCCGTTGCGTTCCCTACAGGCCTGCGACGACCGCCCTCGCCGCTTGCATGGTCGTCTCTCGGGTTCTGGCGACCGTCTCCGCGTCGGGTCCCGCCAGCCGTTCGTCGTAGTCGTCGCTCGTAAATGTGTCGCCCCTCACGGATAGGATGGCGTTGCCTACCAGCACGTGGAGGGTCGACTCGACGGTGCGGATGTCCATCATAGTGCTTTCTGTCCCGTCGTACCGGGCCTGGTCTCCGATGCCGTCGATGTCTTCGTACTCGGTTTGTGTCATGATGCTGGTGAGGCCGCCAGCCATCGCCTCGGCATCATATGCGGTCACAGCGTCGAGCTCCCCTTCGGCCTCTTGGACAGCGATCTGATCTCGAATCGCCTCGGCGGCCTCCGCCGCTTCCTCCTCAGTGACCTCCCTGTACAGCGCGTCGAACGACGCCGCCGCGTCCTCGGCGGTCTCGTAGACGTCGATTCCGGCGATGGCTACCGTCGCGCCAGCGGGCGTCTCGTAGCTGCAATTGCTGAGCTGAGACAAATCCGATTGGTCCAGATCGCCAGCGGGAACGCCGAGCACCTCCGAGGCCATCTCAGCCGTGAGCAGATCGCACGGCCTGTCCGTGTCGGAGGCGTCGAATTGGACGCCAGACGCCTCGACAGCGACGCCCTCTTCGCCTGCATCTGGGCTTTCCGGCGAGGCACACGCGGCGAGGACGAGGGCGAAGGCAAAGAGTCGGTGCATGGGTGAGGGATGGGTGTTCACCCTTCCCCTACGCAGAAGCGACTCCAACGGCGCCACCGCCCGCTGGCGGACCGCTGGCGGGTGACCATGCGCCCGCTGGCGATTGGCTAGAAGGCGAGCACCTCGCGAGCGGCGCCGAGCACGTCGTCGTCGAACGGCAGCACCGCCTTCTCCAGCGGATCCGCGAATGGGATCGAAGAGAACGCACCGGCGACCCGCTTCACGGGCGCATCGAGGTACCCGAAGGCACGATCCGAGATCTGCGCAGCCACCTCGGCGCCGAAGCCCATGAACTCGTGGTCTTCGTAGGCCACCAGGACACGCCCGGTCTTCTTGGCGGACGCCAGCACGGCCTCCGTGTCGAACGGGAGGATGGAGCGTACGTCGATGACTTCGACCGA
>JBCDLV010000174.1:0-7481 GCA_038744895.1 Bacteroidota bacterium
CAGGGGCGTCGATAGCTTCCGCGCTCACCCCCCGACGTTTCATGGCCCGCCTCATCGATGGCAAGGCGATCGCCGCTGCCGTCCGCGCCGACGTTGCCGAGGGCGCCACGGCATTTCAGACGGCTTACGGACGCCAGCCGACCCTCCGCGTCATGCTCCTCGGCGACCATCCCGCCAGCCAGTCGTACGTCCGTGCCAAGGCGCGCGCCGCTGGCGACGCAGGCATCGACGCCGAGACGCTGCATCGGCCGGAGACGCTCTCGCAGGCGGACCTGCTGGCGCTCATCGGTAGGCTCAACGACGACCCCGGCGTCGACGGCATCCTGGTGCAGCTTCCGCTGCCGGAGCACATCGACGAGAGCGCCGTCATCGAGGCGATCTCCCCCGCCAAGGATGTCGACGGGTTCCACCCGGTCAACGTGGGGCGGCTGGCCCTGGGCGCGGAGACGCTGGAGCCATGCACGCCAGCGGGCATCGTAGAGATGCTGCGGCGGTCCGGCGTCGAGACGCGGGGAGCGCACGCAGTCGTGCTCGGGCGCAGCAACATCGTAGGCAAGCCGATGGCATCGCTGCTGCTCCGCCGCGGGCTCGACTGCACCGTCACGGTCTGCCACAGCCGCACCCGAGACCTCGCCGAGGTCACGCGTCAGGCCGATATCCTCGTGGCGGCCATCGGACGCGCGGAGTTCGTCACGGCGGACATGGTCAAGCCGGGCGCGACGGTTATCGACGTGGGCATCAACCGCGTGGAGGACGCGACCCGGGAGCGTGGGTACCGCCTGGTCGGCGACGTGGACTTCGAGCCTGTGTCAGAGGTAGCGGCCGCGATCACGCCCGTCCCAGGGGGCGTCGGGCCGATGACCATCGCCATGCTGCTCCACAACACGCTCACCGCCGCCCGCCGACGCGCCTAAGCCATGCAGGCCGACACGACTGCCGCGCCAGCGGATTCCCTCGTCGACGACACGACGTCCCAGAGCCCAGCCGTCGATACCGACTCGTCCGTTGTCGACACCACCGCGGGCGTTGGCCGGCTCGGGCGTGACCTGGAGGAGGCGAGCGAGGCGCTGGTGGAAGGACGTTTCGACGTTGCCTTCGAGCGACTGTCCGAAGGACTGGTCTCGTTTGTCCTGGAGAACCTGCTGCCGGCACTGGCGCTGGCGGCTGTGTTCTGGGTAGTCCTGCGAGTCGTCGTCGGGGTGCTCGACCGCGCACTCGGCCGCGCCAGCCGGATCGACACGGGCGTGCAGCAGCTCATCGTTCGCTTCACGCGGGTCGTGGTCCTGGCCATCGCTGCGGTGACCGTTCTCGACAAGCTCGGGATCGCCATCGCACCCCTGGTGGCTGGCCTGGGCATCGCGGGCGTCGCTATCGGATTCGCCGCCCAGGACACCGTCCAGAACCTGATCGCGGGCGTCACCATCCTCCTGGACCGGCCGTTCCAAGTCGGCGACAACATCGAGCTGCACGACACCTTCGGAACCGTCGAAGAGATCACGCTCCGCACCACGCGCGTGCGAACGCTGGACAACCAGATGGCGATTCTCCCCAACGCCAACGTGATCAGCGACAAGATCATCAACCACTCGATGCTGCGAGCGCTCCGCGTGGTGATCCCCTTCGGCATCGCCTACAAGGAGAGCCCGGAGGCCGCGCGGCAGTCGGTCCTCGCGGTCGCCGAGGGGGACCGCAGGCTCCACCCGGATTACGAGACGTCGGTCGTGGTCACGGAGCTCGGCGACTCGTCGGTCAACATGGAGATGCGGATCCACCTCAAGGACCCGCGTCTGGAAATCCCCATCGGCTTCGAGTACCAGGAGAAGGTCTTCGACGCGCTCCGGGAGGCCGACATCGAGATCCCCTTCCCGCACCTCCAGCTCTTCATCGACGAGGCGAAGGCTTTCGAGAAGTCTCGGCTGCTCGGACCCAAGGCAACGGCGACCCAGGACGATGCCTCGACGAGCGCGGACGAAACAGACTAGGCCGTGTCCTGTCGTTCTGGGAAACCGCGTATGGCCATGTAGACCGCCTTCCCGATACTCTGGCGTTCTCCCCCGTCCCCGTGCGCCTTCTCTGTCTTGTCCTGCTGGCGGCCTTCGCCACCGATGCCTTCGCCCAAGTCAACACCGAGCGGATGCGACGGCGCCTCGGCGACGACGGGGCTGCCATCAGCCTCGATGCCTCGGCCGCGTTCGCAGACGGGAACGCCGACTTCGTCCTAATCGGACTCGGCGGGCGGGCCGATGTGCAGCGCGGGCGCAATCTGGCGTTCGTCATCGGGCAGCTCGACCTGTCTCAGACAGGCGGCAACGCATTCCAGGATCGCCAATTTGCTCATGCCCGCTTCAACCGGGACCTCAGCGGGTGGCTCGTCGCCGAGGCGTTCGCTCAGGTCGAGCGCAACCGTCAGCAGCGCCTGGATGCGCGGACGCTCGTCGGCGCCGGGCTCCGGGCGGAGATCATCGACACGGACACCACGGGGGTCGCCGTTGGGCTGACCCCGATGATCGAGAATGAAGTGCTCGACGATGTCCTCGGGGTGGACCCAGAGACACGCGTGCGTGTGAGCACCTACCTCTCAGGCCGGCTGGCGCTGTCGTCGAACACGTCGCTCACCACCACGACGTACGTGCAACCGCGCGTTAACGACGTCGACGATACGCGCATCCTCAGCCAGCTCTCGCTGAGCGTCGCGCTCACCCGGTTCGTTCGGCTTCGCGTGAGCGCCAACGTCCGCCACGACACCCGGCCGCCAGCGGGCGTCGAGATGACCGACATCATCGTCGAGAATGGCTTGACCCTGGTGATTCCCGGCGGCTGAACCCGTCGGGGTTTGCCCGCTAGGGGCACTCCCCATATCGTTTCGAAACCTCTTCCCACGCCCAGGTCTCTGGAACGGTAGAAAACGGCTCCCAGTTGATGCGGCCGGATTTCTACGACTCCATGACTGATTTGACCGGACGTACCGCCCTCGTAACGGGCGCATCTACAGGCATCGGCCGAGCGATCGCCGTCGAGCTGGCGGCGCGGGGCGCCTCCGTCGCCATCAACTACCCTTTCGAACGCGAGCGCGTCAACGCTGAGGAGACGCGTCGGCTGGCGCTCCGTGCTGCGCGCCAGCGGGCCACCGAGCGCGCACGAGGCCCCGCTGGCGATGTGGCGCTCGGCGACGAGGGCGACGTGTGCACCCTGGTCCGCGCCGATGTGTCGCGCGAGAGCGAGGTCGAGACCATGATGGCGTCGATCCACAAAGCGTGTGGTCGGCTCGACATCCTGGTGAACAACGCGGGCATCCAAATCGAGGAACCCGCCAGCCACGAGACGACGGTCGAACATTTCGACGAGGTCCTCGGCGTCAACCTGCGAGGGGCCTTCCTGTGCTCCCGGGAGGCGATCCGCCAGTTCCTGGACATCGAGCCTCGGGGCGGCGCCGGGCGCGGCGTCATCGTGAACGTGTCGAGCGTCCACGAGATGATCCCCCGGCCTCACTACCTCTCGTATGCCGTCTCGAAGTTCGGCATCAAGGGCATGACGCAGACGCTGGCGCTCGAATACGCCGACCGAGGCATCCGGGTGAACAGCATCGCGCCCGGTGCGACGCGGACACCCATCCAGAGCTGGCTCGACGATGCGGAAGCCACGGAGGTCGTCCGCTCGCACATTCCTGTGGGCCGGATCGCGGAACCGGAGGAGATGGCACGTATCGCGGCGTTCCTCGCTTCGGACGACGCCTCCTACATCACCGGCCAAACGCTCTTCGCGGATGGGGGGCTGACGCTCTACGGCGACTTCCAAAACCCCTGGAGCGGATAAGGAAGTCGGGGAATGGGAGCGGGGAATTGGCAGACCCGAGGCCTGTTTCGAGCCACTCTGCCAATCCCCTCTTCCCCGTCTCCCGTTGCCCTCTTCCTACGATCTCTGCATCATCGGCGCTGGCGTTGGCGGTGGTGCGCTCGCTCAATCGCTCGCCTCCAGTGGCAAGCGGATCCTCTTGCTGAACCGGCTGGGGTCACTGCCCCGCGAGGCGCGCAACTGGGATCCACAGGCCATGTTCACCGAGGACGCCTACAAGGCGGACGAGCAGTGGACTGATGTCTCCAGCGGAGACCCCTTTCGGCCGGGGATGTATTACTGGCTCGGGGGCAACACCAAGGTGTACGGCTCGGCGCTGCTCCGCCTCCGTCCAGAGGATTTCGAGGTACTGGACACCCTCGACGGGCCGTCTCCAGCGTGGCCGATCTCCTACACCGATCTCGCCCCCTACTACGAACGGGCAGAGCAGGTCTACCACGTCCACGGCAAGCGCGGCGCGGATCCGTTCGAGCCACCGGCGGAGGGGCCTTTTCCCCATCCGCCCATCGCGCACGACGCCCGAATCGCGGAGGTCGCCGACGGGCTGCGCCAGCAGGGCGTCCAGGCGTTCGAACTGCCGATGGGTGTCAAGTTTTCGGAGGACGATCCGGGCGAGGGTCCGTTCGTGCTCCGCGAGACGTTCTCGGCCATGGGGCGCGCCGCGTTCGACGGCTTCCCGGACCTCCTGCACCTCAAGTGCGACGCGGAGGTCGCCTCCGTCTCGCCGGCTGTCGCCCACGACAATGTGGATCTCGTCATCGGCGAGGTCACGCGGATCGTAACCGACGCCAGCGGGTCCGCGGTGACCCACGTCGAGGCTGTGGTCGAGGGCGAGACTGTCGAGATCCAGGCCGACGTGTTCGCGCTCTGTGCCGGTGCCGTCCAGTCGGCCGCGCTGCTCCTGCGCTCCGCTGGCGGTGCCCACCCCGACGGTCTGGCGAACCGCTCCGGGGCCGTAGGCCGGCACCTGATGCGGCACGTCACCTCAAAGCTCTACACGATCTCACCGGAGACGCCCAACCCGACGCGATTTCAGAAGACGCTGGCCGTCAACGACTTTTATTTCGGCGTCCCGGGCGATCCGGCGTGGGAGAACGTGCCCCTCGGGCACATCCACCTGATGGGCAAGCACGCCGGATGGCAGATCCTCCAGGACCGGCCCGACGACCTCACGCCAGCGGAGGCGGACGAGATCGCGGCCCACTCCGTCGACTGGTGGGTGCAAGGCGAAGACCTGCCGCTCTGGGAGAACCAGGTGTCTCTGGGTTCGGATGGCGGCCTTCGCGTCCACTATCGCGAGACCAACCGAGCGGCCCAGGAGCAGCTCATGGACCGGCTCGTCGCGGCGCTGCGCCCGTTGGGGTTCACGCAGGAGCTGCGCGTGCCGATGCCGCTGGCGGTGATGAACCACCAGTGTGGGACATGCCGGATGGGCACCGATCCGGATGCCAGCGTGGTCGACCCGACGGGTAAGGCGCACGACCTCGACAACCTGTACCTCGCCGATGCCAGCGTCTTCCCGACGTCCGGCGCCACCAACCCCACGCTGACCATCGCAGCCAACGCATTCCGTGTGGCGGACCACCTGCGCGACCGGCTCGCATAGCGCGCCCGCTGGCGCATGCCCTGCCGACCGGTTGGCTCGGCGAGCTAGCCTCGGAGCACGTCTAGCATCCGGTCCCGGTCGCCTGCGGTAAGCGCCCCGTGCTCGACGAGCTGGTTCAGCGCCGCGCGCACCGCATCGGGGTCCGTGGCGCCAGCGGGCTCCGAGCCAACCCCGCCGAGGGCGAGCGCCTGCTGGAGGAACCGCTCCACGTATTCGGCGGCGCCAGGCTGGCCTGAGAAATCCAGGGTCTCCGTAACCGTGGCGCGAGCGCGGTTGTGATCGATCTCGACCTCACGCCCTCCCAGCAGCTTCCGCTTCGAGCGGACGCCGACGATGTCAGCGTATCGAATCGTGCGCGCGGGCTGGAGATCGTTGTTCTGGAACACGACTCGGTCCGGCAGAAAGACTGCGCCGTCCTTGGCAGACCCGAGTCGCGTGGCGTCGTACAAGGCGACAACCTCACCTGGGTCCAGGTCCCGCGCGTAGTCGCCCAGCGCGGCAGACAGCTTGGCCCGCGGAATGTCCGGAACCACGTACAGGCCCAGGTCTGGGGCCGTCGGGAGATACTCGCGCAAGAGACTCGTCATGCTCCTCAGACGACGTGCGCGACGCCGTGTTCTACGGAGCGACGGCCACTGGCCCGCTAGCGGAGAAAGCCGCCCCGGTGGCCTCGATCAGACCCGCTGGCAGGATGCCGAGGATGAGCAGCGCGACGGCGCAGAAGGCGACCACAACCGCCGTCGCGGTCCCGACGGGAAACGGCTGGCGGGCGTTGTCAGGCGCCTCGTCGGGGCTCTTCATCCACATCACGACGAGCACGCGGAGGTAGTAGTAGCCCGAGACGACCGACGCCAGCACGCCCAGGATGGCGAGCCAGGTGAGCCCGGCGTCCACGGCGGCGGCGAAGACGAGGTACTTGCCGATGAAACCCGCCAGCGGGGGAAAGCCCGTCAGCGCGAACATGAACACGCCCATCACCACGCCCAGGAACGGCTTGCGGTACCCGATGCCGGCGAGGCTGTCGAGGTCCTGGTCGGCACCTTGCTCGCCGTCCCATTCGAGGGCGCCCATCACCCCGAACGCGCCGACGTTCATCAGGGTGTAGGCCACCAGGTAAAACAGCGCGGCGCTGTAGCCGGCGACGCCGGCGGCGAGACCTGCCAGGATGTAGCCCGCGTGCGCCACGGACGAGTACGCCAACATCCGCTTGACGTTGGTCTGCACCAGCGCCAACACGTTTCCGGCGACCATCGTGATCGCCGCGACGATGGCGAGGGTCATCTGGACGGTCCCGTCCACGAGGTCGGCCGGGAGCGCGCGCGCCAGCACGACGGCGAGCGCGGCAAAGGTGGCCGTCTTGGAGGCCGTCGACATGAACGCCGTCAGCGACGTCGGTGCCCCCTGGTATACGTCAGGCGTCCACATGTGGAATGGGACGGCGCTCACCTTAAAAAAGAAGCCGACCAGCAGAAGCCCGACGCCGGCCAGGAACAGACCGGTTCGCCCGGTGGCCTCCAGCCCTGCTGCCAGCTCCGTGAGTTGCATCGTGCCCGTCGCACCGTACAGGAGCGCGAGGCCGTAGAGGAAGAAACCCGTCGAGAAGGCGCCGAGCAGGAAGTACTTCAGAGCGCTCTCGTTGGCCCCAGACTCTTCGCGCACCAGGCCCGTGAGCACGTACAGACAGACCGACATCGTCTCCAAGCCCACGAACAGCGTCACCAGGCTCCCGGCCGAGGCGAGCGTCATCATGCCCGCTGTGGCGAACAGGATGAGCGCATGCACCTCCCCGTAGTTGCGCCCGAGGCGCGAGAGGTACGGCACGCTCAGGATGAGGCTGGTGATCGCCCCGAGCAGCACCACGATGTTGGCGATAGCCGCGGCTCCGCCGACGAACACCTGCCCCTCGAATGCGACGCCGACATCAGCCACCTGGACGGCTTGCCAGACGCCCGCGAGTCCCATGCCCAAGCCTGAGATCCAGGGGATGGTCGCATCATCGTTGCGGAACGCGTCCAGCAGAACG
>JBCDLV010000175.1:0-7388 GCA_038744895.1 Bacteroidota bacterium
GAGCATCGAGGACGACGAGCCGCTCACCCGTGGCTGTCGGCTTCGGCGCGTGCGTTTTCGAGTCAGGGACGGCGGCAGCGGGCTGGCTCATGCGTCGAGACGACCGCCCTACAGCTGGCGCAGGAAGCTCACCTTGAGCACCCCCTGCTGCTCGGCCGGAAATCTGTCCGGCGTCGCCATTCGATCGGCCGTGGGCACGATGAACCGCGAGTCGTTGACGACGAGGTAGACGAACGAGAGCGGCGCGAACTCCCACGACAGCCTCGCATTGAGGAAGGCCTGGTCGACGAGCGAGTTGTACTGCCAGAAGGCCGTCGCCTGGAGCCGGGGCGAGAGCGCGAGCCGCGTCTCGGCGCCGACGAGGTGCGTCCGCACGTCGCGCGCTTCGACCCCGAGGCGGCGTGCGTCGTTGAGCACGTAGCGCAGCGCGACCGCCAGCCGGGGCGATGGCGCCGCAGAGGCGGTCGCCTCGACCGTCGTGAGCCTGCCGTCATAGTAGCCGCCAGTCGAGACCTCGACGCCTCCGGACACCTGACGCGAGGGGTCGGAGGACAGCGCCGCGCCGACCTGGACGTAGCGGTAGAACCCTGACGCCAGCGGGGCTCCGAGCGGGCGGAAGACGGCGGCCTCGGCCTCGTCGAGCTCCTGCCACGCGGGTCGCACGAACGCGGAGGCCTCCGCACCGCTCTGGAAGATAGCCCGGAGCGGCGTCACGCTCGCATCGGCCAGGAGAAATGCGCCGTCGCTCGGCCGGTGGAACACGTCGGCCACGACGCGCGGCGCGAACGACCGGACCGAGCCTGGCAGCCAGCCGGGACGGAGGTCGAGGAACACTGCCGGGCTGTTGAGCAGGATGTCGCGGCGGAAGACGAACCCGGTGGCCGCCTCGTAGTCGGCCGTCGCGACCTGCTGGAAGAAGCCGGCGTAGCCCCACGGCGCGCGGTTGCGGATCCAGACCTGCGCCGCGACGCCCTCGCCGCCGTCGCCCGACGTCGTCGACGCCGCCGCGTACCCGCTCACGGCGCCGGTCCGCCCCAACCGCGAGAATCCGTCGACGACGGCGACGGTGTTCGTCCGGGCGAGCGCGTCGCCCGTCTCGAACCCGTCGCCAAGTGCCTCGTCGTGTCGCGTGACGAGCATCCCGCCGACCCGGTTCTCCGCACCCACGTTGAGGCTCGCACGGCCGACCCCAAACCACGAGGCGGGAATGCCCTCGGTCGCCCGCTGGCGCACGCCGAGCGCGCCAGCGCGGCCCCACGTCCCACCCGACACGAGCCGCGCACCGCCGTCGAGCGGGACAGGCCTCCCGGTGTCGAGCCCGATCCGGCGCGAGTAGAACGGCGTGAAGTTGTCCGACCCGATGTCGAACACGTCCGCCGATTCGAGAAAGAACTGCCGGCGCTCAGGGAAGAAGACCGAGAACCGCGAGAGGTTGATCACCTGCTGGTCCGCATCGGCCTGGGCGAAGTCGGTGTTGACCGTAAGGTCGAGGACCGTGCTCGGGGTCACGGCCCACTTGACGTCACCGCCGACCTGGGCACCTGCGTTGTCCCTGAACGGATCGTCGCCGGCACGGTCGGCCTCCGTGAGCACGTAGGGCTGAACCCGGAGGTTGCGGCCGGGCGGCGGCGGCTCGACACCTGTGAGCGTGCCGGCGAACGCCATGTGGTACACGTTGAACTGCCTCGGCCACGGACTCCAGGCGCTCAGCTCGTTCGCGCGCCGGCCGTTGCGTGAGAGCTGCATCCCCCAGGCCTGCGTCCCGGTGGCCGCCGGGTAGCGGAGCGTCGCCCACGGGATGGCGATCTCGGCCGTCCAGCCGGAGTCGCTCCGCGTGGTCCGGGCGTCCCAGACGCCGTCCCAGTCACGGTTGAAGTCGACGCCGTCGCGCACCTGGAGGTCGCGGAGAGCACCGAAGGGCGTGACCTGGAACGAGGTGGCGTTTCGGCGGTCGCCGAACGGGTCGAGGGTGACCGAGACGTGATCGTTGTCGAAGTAGTCGAAGTCGCGCCGGAGGTCGCGCACGCGCAGCCCCTCAGCGCCGAGCGAGTCGTACATCACGGCGCCGACGTAGAGCGCGCGGCCGTCGAACGCGACGCGGACCTCCGTGCCGAGGTCCGCTGGCGCCCCGGCGTCGGGCTCCACCTGGAGAAACCCGCTGGCGACGGGGACGACTTGCCACGCAGCCTCGGCGAGGCGTCCGTCGAGGCGAATCGCGCCGTCGGAGATGCGAGCGGCCTGGACGGTCGGGCGCTCACGCTCGTCGTCAGGCGCCGTGGCCTGAGCGCCAGCGGGCGCAGCACACGCGAGGGCGAGCGCAGCGAGAGCGAGAAGGCGCGTCACGTCAGGGACATCTGGTGGTCGAAGAGCGCCAGCAGGCGCGCGTCATGCGTCGCGACCACGAGCGTGGCGCCTTCGGCCTCAGCCAGCCGAAGCAGCAGCGCGCCGACGGCCTCGGCGCGGGCGTCGTCGAGAGCGCTGGTCGGCTCGTCGGCGAGGAGCAAAGATGGGCCGCAGGCGAGCGCCCGCGCGACGGCCACCCGCTGGCGCTCGCCCTGAGACAGCGCCTCGGGCAGCGCCTTGCGGCGGTGGGCCACGTCGAGCGCATCGAGCAGGCCCGTCACCCGATCTGCGTCGGCGGGGAGGCCGGCGAGCGAGCGGGCGAGCGCCACGTTCTGCTCGGCCGTCAGCGAGCCCACCAGGTGGAACCCTTGGAACACGACGCCGATCGTCTGCCCCCGGAACCGGTCGCGTTGGGCCTCTGGAAGGGCGAACAGGTCCTGGCCGGCGACCTCGGCACGTCCGGCGTCGGGACGGAGGAGCCCCGCGGCGACGTGCAGCAGCGTCGTCTTCCCGCTTCCCGACGGGCCGAGCACGAGGTGGTGCGCCCCAGGCGCCACGGCAGCATCGATGTCCAGGACGGTCTCTCCATCGTAGGCGTGGCGGACGCCGTCGAGGCGCAGAGCGGGAGGTAAGGCGTCGGTCACAGGGCCGGTCACAGGCTGGGAGCGGGGCGGGCGGTGGCGTCGAGGAGCGCGATCATGGGCTCCGAGTCGGGCCGGAACGAGAGCGTGCCGCGCACGACGATGGGGCCATCGCCAGCGGGTGGCGGGGCGTCGGCGACGACCTCGACGGCGGTAGCGAGTCCGGGCCGGCAGAAGGGGCAGCCGGGGGCCGCCGGCGTGAGCAGGAACCGCTCGGCCTGCCCGACACCGAGCGGCACGACGTATCCCTCCAGGGCGACCTCGCGGCCGTCGGCGGCGCGGAGGGAGTCGGCCGGGGCCGTCGCGAGGGGGAGCGCGCGCCACGCATCGTCGTACGTCGAGGGACGCGTGCGGCCCAGGAATGCACTCAGGCCCACCATGAGCAGGACGATGAGCGTAATCCGAGCGACCCGGTGGCCTCGGACGCTCATGACCGTGCGAGCGTCTCGGCGACGTCGGCGCGGTACACCTGAATGGCCGGCACGAGCGCGACGAGGGCGCCGACGACCAGGGCGAGCACGACGAGGGCGACCTCGGCCGGGGCGACGGTCCACGCCGTCACGGGCAGCGGCGAGCGCGTCTCGGCGGCAGCCGCGGCGAGGAGCGCGACGGCCCCGTGCCCGAGCAGGACGCCCAGGAGGGCCCCTGCGCCCGTGAGCAGGACGCCCTCCAGGAGCACCTGTGCCACGAGCCGCTTGCGAGTCGCTCCGAGCGTCCGCATCACCGCGAGATCCGTCCGGCGCTCGCGCATGGCGTTGTACAGGCCGATCGCGACGCCCAGGAGTGATGCCACGACGAGGATGAACCCGAAGGCGCGAAGCGCCCCAAGCCCGACGCCGAGCAACCCGAGCAGCCGCTGTGCTTCGAGCGCTGGGGACGCCGCCTGGAGATTCGTCTCGGCGTTGACGAATCGGGGGAACGAGACAGCCGCCAGCGGGGACGCGTAGCGCACCAGCGCGGCCGTGATCTCGGGGCCGCTGTCCTCCTCTTCGTCCGGTGCGGCTGCATCGGGCGCGGGAAGGCCGGGGAAGCCAAACCCGGGAGGCGCATCGGCACCGCCAGCAGGGGGCCCGGCCTCTTCGCTTTCGGGGGATGTGGCGCCGTCGAGGAGGGCGACGTTGTCTGGAGCACTCTCGTCGTTGTGATCGTCGTCGGAATGGTCGTGGTCGCCGTCGGAGTGGTCGTGATCCTCGTCTCCGTGGTCATGGTCCTCCTCGTCCGAGTGCCCGTCCCCCTCGTGATCGGCGTCGTGGTCGTGCTCACCGTCCTCGTGGTCGTGATCACCATCTTCGTGATCGTGATCACCGTGGACGGCGCGGATGGTCTCGACGGACGTCAGCACGAGCCGGTCGAGGACGCGGCCCGTCGGGCTCAACACGCCGACGACGCGCAGGGGCTCGTCGTCGTGCGCCTCGCCGCCCGCCGTGAGGCCGTGGCTCGTCACGAGTTCGTCGCCGATTTCGAGCCCGGTCTCCGCCGCCACGGCCGCCCCGAGCGTGGCCTCGCCGACGCTCTCCCAGAGGCGCCCGTCGTCAGGCTCGGCGCCGTAGAGCGCTGCGAACTCGGCCGTCGTCCCGACCACCCGCCGGCCCTGGTACGAGTCACCGAGCGCCAGCGGGATCCAGCTGGCGATGGCCGGGTTGTCGCCCAGCAGCGACTCGACCTCCGCCTCGGGAACGTTGCCCGTGGGCGCGTCGGCATGGTAGACACCCGACAGGACGAGTTGGAGCGGGCTGCCCTTCGCCCCGACGACCAGGTCGATCCCTTCCGCGTCGCGGGAGAGCGCCCGGTCGAGTTGCCCGCCCACGAGCAGCAGCGCCACGATCGACCCGACGCCGAGCGCCAGCAGCAACACGTTGAGCGTGGTCCCCCACGGACGGCGGCGGAGGGCAGCGATCGTCAGGGCAAGCGGGCTCATCGGAGGGCGGCGTCAGTGAGGCGAAAGAGGAGGCCGTTGGGGTCTGCGTCGAGGACCTGGAAGCGACCGCGGAGCGTGATCGGCTCGTACGTGCTCGGCACGCCGTCCGGGGAGAGGACCTCGATGGCGCCAGCGGGGCCGTGCGGGATGCAGAAGGCGCAGTCGACGAGGGGCACGCCGACCAGCAGAAATCGCTGCGGCGCGGATCTGGTGTCCAGCGGAAGCATGTACCCGGTCACGTCGAGGTCGGCGTCGTTCCAGGCGGCGACGGCCGGTGGAAACGGACCCGACCGGACCATGCCGTCGAGTCCCATGGGTGTCTCCGCGAGGGCCGTCCACAGTGTGTCCCAGCCTGCGCTCGGCGAGGTCGTCGGCCGCATGGCCGCGGCGGCCGTCGGGTCCAGGTGGGCCCCCGGTGCACCGCTGGCGATAGACGCCTCGCTGGCGGCGGGCGTCCCGCTGGGGGTGGGCGCCAGCGAAGCCGTTACCATCTCCGGCTCGACGGCCGTAGGCTGGCAGGCGGCCATCGTGCAGACGGTGGCCACCAGGAGCAGACGCCCGCGGAAGGTCATCGGAGGCCGGCCCGCGTGATTCGCGCGTCATCCAGCCGGTAGATCGTGCCACCCTCGTACCGCTGCCCCCGGGCGGGAAGGGCCAGCGTCCCTACGACGGTGATGTTGTCTCGCGTCAGGTTGACGGGCTGGGAGGTACGGACCTCGACGAGCGACTGCGGGCCTGGCTGGCAGTAGAAGCACTCCTCGGCAGTCATCCGGGAGACAGCAAAGCGCGTGACGCGGCGGCCCGTTTCGAGCGGAATCATGTGGCCTGATAGCTCAACGCGCTCGCCCTCCAGGCGGACGACGGCCATCGCGTGGCGAACGGCCCAACCGCCGCGGGCCTGGACAAACTCGGCAGCCTCGAGGACATCCCACCCGAGGCTGGACTGGGCCTGCGCGGGCGGCGCGGCGAGGGCGAGAAGGAGGGCAAGGGGGAGGTAACGCATGAGTCTGAGAGCTAGCGGAGGGTGCAGGCGTCGCCGGGGAGGTGGAGGTAGACGAGATCGCCGTCGCGACGGTCCCGGCAGGCCAAAAGATTAGCAGGCCAGGAGGTTAGGCCTCCTCCACCCTCTGCGTCCAGATCGGAGCGGCGGCACGTCGGCCCACTGGCGGGGCCGGCCGGCGGCTGGCTGGACGTCGCGGACGCGAAGGCGTGCATGGGTCTGTCGAGTGACGACAACGGCGAGGAGGTCTGCGGTCGTGTTCTATGCACCAGTGGCGCCAGCAGGTCGAGACCCGACGGCGGATAGCGGGTAGTCCAGACGGCGAGGGCACGCCAGCGGGTGAGTCGAGGAGAGAAACGATGGGTATGTGGGTCATGCGGCTTCCAGCCGTCCCGTCACGGCGCTCCGATGCGGCGGAAGCCAGGGGTCGTGAGGGCCGTCAAGAGACCGGTGAGCCCGAGCAGCCTGCCTGTGAGGCCCGCTGCCAGCCGGTACCCGCTGGCGGCGTTCATCTCGACGCGCTTTTCGTCGGGCGGCGAATCGAGTCATGGCTCTCGGAAGACAAACGGCTCGGGGCGGAGGACCTCGTCGAGGGTGGCGCGCCTCATGAGCAGGGGCACAAACGCTTCCTGAAGGTCATCGTGGTAGGCGGTCACCTGCTCGTCGAAGGCACGGCGCCGCGCTGCGCCCCGGCCGGCCTGTGCATAGATCGCGCGGCGGGCGAGGAGCGTCGGCGACAGCGATGAGAGCGTCTGCGCGAGCGTGGTGAACCGGCTGCGCGCCTGGTCTTCGGCCGCACGCCCCGCCTCACGACGCCGGTCCACCTCCTGCTGGACGAGAAGATTGGTCGGCGTAATCAGAAGGCGGTCCTCGGCGAGGGCCTCCAGCAGCATGTCGCGTGCGAGCGAGTCCTCGGCTGCATAGTCCCGCGTGAGGTCCTCTTCCAGCATCCGCGCCCGGACCGTCTCCGCCCGCTCGCTCGCGAACACGTCCAGCGCGGACGGCGGCGGGCTCGCCACCCGCGCGGCGCCCTCGACGACACCCGGCGCGAGCACGCCCAGAACGAACCAGAGCGACACGAACGCTCCGAACGTCGCCACGGCAGGGCGCACGGCCAGCAGGAGGACGCCCGCCACAGCGACCCAAAACAGCGCGTGCGCACCGAGCGCGAGGAGCACCCCAGCCGCGCCAGCGGGCACCTCGGCGGTGAGCGGCGGAAGCGTCGCCACGGTCCCGGCGAGCCCCGCCAGCAGGACGACTGTTAGCACGACGAGGGCACGGGGCGCGAGCCGCCGGAGCAGGAGCGCACGCTCAGACGCCGCCTGGACGATAGCCAACCGCTGGCGCTCGGACCCGTTTCGGTCACGAACGACGTCGGCGACGGCGACGACCACGAGGAGCGGCGTGAGGAGGAGCAAGACATCCGCCAGGTCGAACCCGCCGTAGGCGGCGACCGAGGGCGTCCGCTCAGATGCGCGGCTAGCCC